>JANQGL010000141.1 GCA_028277325.1 Magnetospira sp. | reverse complement strand
CGTCAACCTGAACCTGGTGCGGGCCGGCGGCGGGCCGCACCAGGTTCAGGTTGGCGCCGAGGCTCTGCCCGAACATGCCGCGCGGATCGCGGATGCCGCGGTTGCCGTCCAGGCTGTAGCCGATCGGCAGGGCGTGGATCAGGTGGCGGCCGGCCGGGGTCTCGTTGCGCAGGCGCGCCAGATCGAGGATGCGCCGCAGGTCGGTGTCGCCGATCTCGCGACCGCCCACCGTCACCTCGTGGCCGACCAGGCGCGACTCGAGGCCGCCGCCGCCCAGCGCCGCGACCACCGACTCCACGTTGTCGCCGGCCATCTGCTCGGCCGCCGCCACGGTGGCCCGGATGGCCTGCTCGGCGGCGTCCATGTCGACGATGGTGCCGGCCTTGAGGCCGCGCGAGAACTGGTGGCCGATGCCGACCACGCGCGGCCGTCCCTCGGCATCGGTCTCGGCGCGCGCGATCAGGCAGGCCACCTTGGTGGTGCCCACGTCGAGGGCGGCGATCAGTCCGTTGCGGGTCCTGGCTTTGGCGGCGATGTGGGTCATGGTCGTCGGTCTGTCCTCGGAGCGTCTCGCAGGGGCGTCAGGTATTGCGACCGGGCGGCGGTTCGACGGCCTCGCGGCCGCGCCGCAGCACCAGGCGGTCGGGCAGGCGCAGGTCGACCGCCCGGACGTCGCGGTCGAGCACGCCGTGTTCCTTCTCGTAGTCGGCCAGCCGCGCCCAGGCGACGGTCGGCGCCCGTTCCGGCAGCTGCACGTCGACGCCGTTGTCCAGGCGCAGGTTCCAGCGCCGGCCGCCGACCCGCACCGCGGCCCGCACCCGCGCCATCAGCGACGGCTGCGAACCGATGACCTGCAGCAGGCCGGCGGCGTGCGGCGGGGCGTCCGGTCCGACCACCACCAGGAGATCGGCGAACCGTTGCGGCGGGACGCCGGGAATCTCCTCGCCGGTGTCGTCGATCACCGTGAACCGGCCGTCGCGCTGCCACAGGGCGAGCGGCGAGCGTTCCTCCAGCAGGACCACGAGGGTATCGGGCAGCAGCCGCTGCACGGTGGCCCGCCGCACCCAGGGCAGGGCCTCGACGCGGGTCCGCGCGGCGTCCGGGTCGAAGGCCAGGATCGGCGCCCCGCGCCGCGTGCCCAGGGCCCCGAGCAGGGCGGCGCGGGCGGTCTCGCGGCGCCCCTGGACCAGGACCTCGCGCACCTCCAGGCCGGTCCGGACCGATAGATCGGTGGCCGCCGCCCGGGTGTCGTCGAGCAGGCGCGGCGTCCATCCGGCCTGCCAGCTCCACAGCGCGCCGCCGGCCAACCCGGCGGCCAGCATCCCGAGGGCGCCGGCGCGCGCCCAGCGCTGCCGCCACCAGGCGCCGACCCGGGGGCGGCGGGCGGCGGGCCGGCGGGCCGACGCCTTCGTTTTGCCGGCGCGTCTGCTCATCCGTCGGTCTCCGCGTGCTCGACCATCCAGGCGACCAGGTCGACGAACCGCATTCCGACGTGCGCCGCCTGCTCGGGAACCAGGGAGGTCGGGGTCATGCCCGGCTGGGTGTTGACTTCGAGAATGAACAGGTCGCGGCCGTCGTAACGGAAATCGGCCCGCGACACGCCGCGGCAGCCCAGCGTCCGGTGGGCCAGCACGGCGAGGCGCATCGCCTCCGCGGTCGCCGCCTGCGGGATCTCGGCCGGGATCACGTGGCGCGACCCGCCGTCGGCGTACTTGGCGTCGTAGTCGTAGAACTCGCGGCCGGTCAGGATCTCGGTCACCGCCAGCGGCCGGTCGCCCATCACCGACACCGTCAGCTCGCGGCCCGGGATGAAGGCCTCGGCCATCGCCACCTCGCCGTAGGGCCAGGAGTCGACCTCGAACGGGCGCGTGTTGTCGCCCTCGCGCAGGATGCGCACGCCGACGCTGGAGCCCTCGTTGTGCGGCTTGACCACGTAGGGGCGGGGCAGCGGATCGCCGGCCATCAGGGACTCCCGGGTCACCAGGGCGTGCGGCGCCACCTTGATCCCGGCCTGCTCGAACAGCCGCTTGGACATCGGCTTGTCCATCGCCAGGGCCGACGCCATCAGCCCGGAGTGGGTGTAGGGGACGTTCAGCATGTCGAGCAGGCCCTGGATGCAGCCGTCCTCGCCGAACCGGCCGTGCAGGGCGTTGAACACCGTGTCGGGACGCGGATAGAGGCGGGTCAGCAGCGCCCCGACGTCGCGCTGCACGTCGATCGCCGTCACCTGGTAGCCGGCCTCGCGCAGGGCGTTGCTGACCGCCGCGCCGCTGACCAGCGACACCTCCCGTTCGGCCGACCAGCCGCCCATCAGGACCGCGACGTGTTTGCTGTCACTCATCGGGACACCTCTCTCGGAGTCGGATCGGCGGCGACGCCGACGCGGCGGATTTCCCAGCGCAGGTCGACCCCGGTCGCCGCCTTGACCCGGCGCCGCACCTCCTCGCCGAGTCCTTCCAGGTCGGCCGCCGTGGCGTCGCCGGTGTTGATCAGGAAATTGCAGTGCTTGCCGGACACCATGGCGCCGCCGCGCCGCAGGCCGCGGCAACCGGCGCGGTCGATCAGCTCCCAGGCGCGCGCCCCGTTCGGATTGGCGAAGGTGCTGCCGCCGGTCCGCGCGCCGGTCGGCTGGGTGTCGCCGCGCGCCCGCCTGATGCTCTTCATCCGCGCGGCGATGGCGGCGCGATCCCCCGGGACGCCGCGCAGGGTGGCGCCGACGAACAGCCAGTCGTCCGGCGCCGCGCAGGACCGGTAGCCGAATCCCAGATCGGCCGCCGCCACCTCGAAGAGCCTGCCGCCCCGGTCGACGGCCCGCGCGGCGCCGAACACGTCCCTGATCTCGGCGCCGTAGGCCCCGGCGTTCATGCGCAGGGCCCCGCCCAGCGTGTCCGGCATCCCGGGCACGCTGGGCGGGGCCCGGGATGCCGGACAGGAACTCGAGCCCGGCCAATCCGGCCTCGGCCGCGACCTGGGCGACGGCGATGTCGAGCGCCGCGGCCCCGGCGACGATCGTCTCGCCGTCCACCGCGATGCGGCCGAACCCGCGCCCCAGGCGGACGGTGACCCCCGGGATCCCGCCGTCGCGGACCAGCAGGTTGGACCCGGCGCCGATCACGGTCAGCGGCACGTCGTCCGGGCAGCCGGCCAGGAAAGCGGCCAGGTCCTCGGCGTGGGCCGGCCGGGACAGCACCTCGGCCGGGCCGCCCACCTTGAACCAGGTCAGGCGCGCCAGGTCGGCCCCGGCGGTCAGGCGGCCGCGCACGTCCGGAAGGCGGTCCAGCAGGGAGGCGGGGCGGGGTGCCGTCATCATGCCGCGTCGCCTCCCTCCTCGCCGTAGCGCAGGCGCGCCAACTGGCCCGGCAGGTCCTGCGCCCACTGGGTGACGTTGCCGGCCCCCAGGCAGACCACCAGGTCGCCCGGTCGCGCCAGGTCGTTGACGATGTCGGGCAGGTCCTTGGGATCGTTGAGCGGCATCACCAGCCGGTGCCCGTGCTCGCGCAGGCCGGCCACCAGACGGTTGCGATGGACCCCCTGGACCGGCGCCTCGCCGGCCGCGTAGACGTCGGCCACCAGCACCGCGTCGGCGTCGTTGAAGCAGGTGCAGAAGTCCTCGAACAGGTCGCGCAGACGGCTGTAGCGGTGCGGCTGCACCACCGCGATCACCTTGCCGCGCGCCGCGTCCCGGGCCGCCTTGAGGACGGCGGCGATCTCCACCGGATGGTGGCCGTAGTCGTCGATCACCGTGACTCCGTCGATCTCGCCGGTGCGGGTGAACCGCCGCTTGACCCCGGCGAATCCGGCCAGGGCGTTGCGCAGGACGTCGTCCGGCAGCTTCATCTCGTTCGCCAGGGTGACCGCGGCCAGCGCGTTCTGCACGTTGTGGGCCCCGAACATGGGCAGCCTGAGTCCTTCCAGGGTCCGCGTCTCGGCGCCCAGGCGGTCGGCGATGGTGACGGTGAAGGCGCTGCCGGCCGGGCCGAACGTCACGTCGGTCGCCCGCACGTCGGCCTGCGGGCTGAACCCGTAGTTGACGATGCGGCGGTCGGAGACCCGGGGGATCATCGCCTGCACCTCCGCATGGTCGATGCACAGGGCGGCGAAGCCGTAGAACGGGATGTTCTCGACGAAGGCGGCGAAGGCGTCGCGCAGCTTGTCGAAGCTGCCGTAGTGGTCCAGGTGCTCGGGGTCGATGTTGGTGACCACGGCGATGGTCGCCGGCAGTTTGAGGAAGGTGCCGTCGGACTCGTCGGCCTCGGCGACCAGCCAGTCGCCGTCGCCCAGCCGCGCGTTGGTGCCGTAGGCGTTGATGATGCCGCCGTTGATCACCGTCGGGTCGATCCCGGCCGCGTCGAGGACCGAGGCGATCAGCGACGTGGTGGTGGTCTTGCCGTGGGTGCCGGCGACCGCGATCGACCATTTGAGGCGCATCAGCTCGCCCAGCATCTCGGCCCGCCGCACCACCGGGATCAGGCGGGCGCGCGCCGCCTCCACCTCCGGGTTGTCGGGCTTGACGGCCGACGACACCACCACCACCTGGGCGGCGTCCACGTTGGTGGCGTTGTGCCCCACGTGGACGGTGAGTCCGCGCGCCCGCAACCGCTGCACGTTGGCGTTGTCCGACAGGTCGCTGCCCTGGACCGTGTATCCGAGGTTGTGCAGCACCTCGGCGATGCCGCTCATGCCGATGCCGCCGATGCCGACGAAATGCAGGGTTCCCAGGTCGAGGGGCAGGGCTCTCATGCGGCCAGTCTCCCGGTCGGTTCGTTGCGGCCGCCGTCGGCCAGCCGTGACTCCACAAGATCCGCCAGCCGCGCCGCGGCGTCCGGCCGTCCGGCGGCGCGCGCCCCGCGGGCCGCCTGGCGCAGCGCCTCCGGCATCGCCGCCAGATCGGCCAGTCGCTCGGCCAGGCTGCGCGGGGTGAACGACGGCTGCGCCATCAGCCAGCCGCCGCCGGCCTCGTCCACCGCGTGGGCGTTGCGGGTCTGGTGGTCGTCGACGGCATGCGGATAGGGCACCAGGATCGCCGGCCGGCCGATGCAGGTCGCCTCGCCGATGGTCGAGGCCCCGGCCCCCGCGATCAGC
>JANQGL010000472.1 GCA_028277325.1 Magnetospira sp. | reverse complement strand
ACATGCACGCCGTCCTGCGGGTGCTGCCGGAGCCGGCGGCGCGGACCCGGCTGTACGTCCCGGCCGCCACCCCGCATCCGGTGACGGCCCGCCTGCGCGACGACGGCTGGGCGACGGTGGCCGGGTTCGCGCCGGTGGACGATCCGCGGGCCGAGGCCGAGCGGCTGGGCTGCACGCACCTGTGGCTGAACGACGCGCCCCGCCCGGCGGCGCGAACGGATGACGACGAGGGGGACTGACATGGCCAACGTGGTGGTGGTCGGCTCGCAATGGGGCGACGAGGGCAAGGGCAAGATCGTCGACTGGCTGTCGCGTCGCGCCAACGTGGTGGTCCGGTTCCAGGGCGGCCACAATGCCGGCCATACCCTGGTCATCGACGGGGTGACCTACAAGCTGCACATGCTGCCGTCCGGCGTGGTGCGGCCGGGGACCCTGTCGATCATCGGCAACGGCGTGGTGCTCGACCCGTGGAGCCTGCTCAAGGAGATCGAGGCGCTGCGCCAGCAGGGCGTCGAACTGACCCCGGACAACCTCAGGATCGCCGAGAACGCGCCGCTGATCCTGCCCCTGCACCGCAACCTGGACGTCCGCCGCGAGGAGGCCCTGGGCAAGGCCAGGATCGGCACCACCGGACGCGGCATCGGCCCGGCCTACGAGGACAAGGTGGCGCGTCGCGCGATCCGGGTCGGCGACCTGTCGGAGCCCACGGTCATCGCCGAGAAGGTGGACCGCCTGCTGTTCCACCACAACACCCTGCTGCGCGGCTGGGGATTCGACGAACTGAAGGCCGATGAGATCATCGCCGACCTGACCGACCTGGCGCCCCGGATCCTGCCCTTCGCGGACACCGTGTGGCGGCGCCTCGACGAGGCGCGGCGGGCCGGCAGGCGGATCCTGTACGAAGGCGCGCAGGGCATCCTGCTCGACATCGACCACGGCACCTATCCCTACGTCACCTCGTCCAACGTGGTCGCCGCGCAGGCCGCCACCGGATCGGGCCAGGGGCCGGGCGCCGTCGACTACGTGCTCGGGATCACCAAGGCCTACACCACCCGGGTCGGCGCCGGACCGTTCCCGACCGAGTTGCACGACGCCGATGGCCGGCGGCTCGGCGAGCGCGGCCACGAGTTCGGCACCACCACCGGCCGCGCCCGCCGTTGCGGCTGGTTCGACGCCGTGCTGGTCCGTCAGACGGTGAAGGTCTCCGGAATCCAGGGCATCGCGCTGACCAAGCTGGACGTGCTGGACGGCTTCGAGGCGCTGAAGGTCTGCACCGGCTACGAGATCGACGGCGAGCCGTTCGATCACCTGCCGGCCTGTTCGATCAAGCAGACCCGGATCGTCCCGCGCTACGAAACCATTCCGGGATGGCGCGAAAGCACGCGCGGCGCCCGCTCGTGGGCCGACCTGCCGGCACAGGCGGTCAAGTACATCCGCCGCATCGAGGAACTGATCGACGCGCCGGTGGCCATGCTGTCGACCAGTCCGGAACGCGAGGACACGATCCTGGTCCACGATCCGTTCGCCGACTGAGCCGGGCCGCCGCCGCGTCGCCGTTTGCATCGCCGGGCAACGCCCGATAGGATCATCCGAACACCCCCACCGGGCAGCAGGGATGGTGCGAAATGGCACCGGCGGAACAGGCAGTCGAGGTGGAGGTCGCCGATCCGGCGACCGACCTCCCGGGCGACGGCGCGAAGGAGGCCAAACCGGCGTCCGGGGGGGCCAAGGTCCCGGCCGGTCGCGGCGCGCCCAGCGTCCTCGCCGGCCGCTACCTGATCTTCCACGGCCGCCCGGCCCCCGACCTGGACGGTCCGACCGCCAAGGCGTTCCACGTGGAGGACCGCAAGGAGGCGGACCGCAAGCTGTTCGCCCTGATCGTGCCGCCCAACGTTCCGGACCGCATCAACCGCGGCGATTCCCTGCGCAAGTCGGGCATGGTCGGGGCCTTCAAACCGATCGAGTGGGGACCCGTCGAGTGGCCGCCGCACGACCAGCACTGCCGGGCCGTGGTCTACGAGCGGCCGCCGGGCGGACGGGTCATGACGCCGGGCGAGAAGCACCCCGGGTTCAACAACGTCCGCGACTTGCAGCGGATTTTCATCGAGCCGATGGTCGGCACCATCCGCGAGCTGCACGCCATGGGCATGACCCATCGCGGCATCCGGCCGGACAACATGTTCTATGCCGACGCGGGCCAGCAGCGGGTGGTGCTCGGCGACTGCCTGACCGTGCCGCCCGGCTACGACCAGCCGGCGGTGTTCGAGACCATCGAGCGCGGCATGTGCCAGCCGGCCGGGCGCGGCGCCGGCGACACCCGCGAGGACCTCTACGCGCTGGGCGTGTCGCTGGTGTTCCTGCTGCTCGGATTCGATCCGGTGGCGCGGCTGTCCGACGACGAACTGATCGAACGCAAAATCTCCGACGGCTCCTACGCGACCATCTGCGGCAACGAGCGGATCCCGGTCTCGCTTCTGGAGCTGCTGCGCGGCGTGCTGAGCGACGACGCGATCGAAGGATGGGGGCTGGACGAGATCCAGCTGTGGATCGACGGCCGGCGGATGTCGCCGATCCAGCGCAAGGCGGCCAAGAAGGCCGACCGCGGCTTCCCGATCGGCGACAAGGAGTACGACAACCTGCGCGCCCTGGCGCTCGGGTTTTCCCGTCACCCCGACCTGGCGGTCAAGGCGATGCGCGAGGGGCACCTTTTGCGCTGGATCCGCCGCAACCTGGAAGCGCCGGACATCGCGGTGGCGATGGAGGGCGCCCTGGTCGACCTGGACAACGCCAAGGGCGACCGCCAGCGCGCCGAGGCCGAGGCGATCGCCAACCTGTGCCTCAGACTCGACCCGCAGGGGCCCATCCGCTACAAGAACCTGGCGTTTCTTCCCGAAGGCATCGGGCCGGTGTTCGCCGCCGAGATGCTGGGCGGCGATCCCAAGGACATCATCGGCATCCTTCTGCGCGGCATTCACAAGACCTGGTTCCGCGGCCAGAGTCAGGCGATGGTGTTCGAGAAACGGATCGACGCCATGGAAAAATGGCTGCGCGCGCAGACCCTGGGGGCGGGTCCCGAACGCTGTCTCTACGAGTTCAACTTCACCCTGCCGTGCCAGAGCCAACTGGTCGCCGGACGCCACGTCACCGAACTGAGCGAGTTGATGCGGGCGCTCGACGAGGTGGCCGAGGACGTGGATCCGAAAACGCCGCCGATCGACCGTCACGTGGCGGCGTTCGTCGCCAGCCGCCTGGGCAACGAGGTGGAAGCCCATCTGACGGTGATGGCGGATCCCGGCAAGGACCG
Organism: Magnetospira sp.; assembly: GCA_028277325.1. Classification (GTDB taxonomy): domain Bacteria; phylum Pseudomonadota; class Alphaproteobacteria; order Rhodospirillales; family Magnetospiraceae; genus JANQGL01. Next base: position 1,810 of record JANQGL010000472.1, on the reverse strand, counting down.
CCAGGTCCTGGGCATGCTGTCGCTGCTCGCCCTGGTGCAATGGCGGACCGGCATCGAGACCCTGTACGGCCTGACCCGCTGGATGGGCAACCAGGTGGGTCCCGCCCTGGAGACCTATCACAGCCGCCAGCGGCGCCGCGAGATCGAGCGCGACATCCCGAAGCTGGCCCGCAAGGGCAGCCTCACCGAACTGTACAACCGGATCGAGGACCCGGACGCCCGACAAGAGGACTTCCACGGATTCCTCGCCGCGCAGAAGGCGTTTCACGAGGCCGAGGAAGAGGTCAACGCGGTGCAGAGCCGCGCCCTCGACCGGGCGACCATGGAAGAGGCCGCGCAACGGGTCTCGGCGGTCGTCGCGGTGCTGTTTACGATCGCCACCACGGTCATGATCTTTCTGGTCCGCACCTGACGGAGAGCCGCCGCGACGATGGCCAAGAAACCCGACCAGAAGGCCCTGCCGCCGCCGGCCGGCAAGGGCAGGGGCCAGCCGCAAAAGGCCGCCCAGCCGGCCCGCCGGGGACCCAATCTGGTGCTTTCGGCGATCATTTTCGTGATCGTCATGTGGCTGGCCCTGCCGCAGGTGCTGATCCTCGCCATCGGCATGCTGCCGACCTGGGTGGCGGTGTTCCTGGTCGACCAGAGCAAGGAGAAATACGCCTCCTTCTGCGTCGGCGGGCTCAACTTCTGCGGCACCCTGCCGTTCCTGATCGACGTCTGGACCGGCGCCAACACGACCATGTCGGCGGTCCTGGTGCTGACCGACGTGTTCTCCCTGCTCATCATGTACGGCGCGGCGGCGATCGGATGGACCCTGTTCATGTTCGTGCCGCCGTTCGCGGCGATGGGCCTGCACGTGCTGAACGAGCGCAAGATCGCGCAACTTCGGGAGCGCCAGAAAAAGCTGATCGAGGACTGGGGCGACGGGGTCACCGAACCGATCGACAGCCCCGAGGAAAAGGCCCGCAAGAAGAAACAGAAGATCCTCGAAGGGTAGCGCAGATCGCGTTTAATGGGAATCGTTTTGGCGATCCAGGGGACCCTCGAAAAACCATTCGCTCGCCATCAACTCAGTTGACGAGCCTTTTTGGAACGAGTGTGCCACCGTCCTCGCGGGGCGCAAGTGTCGCGCTTTGCGGGCCCGCTTCGCGGCGTCGCCCTTGCCCCCCCGCTGCGGGCGGCGGCCTTTGGGATCCAAGGCGGCTCCGAGGAACAGGCCGGGTCCGGCTCTCCAGGGAACAGGAGAAGATCAAGCCGCTGCCACGGCATCCCGGACCTTGGCGTTCAGGATCACCACCGGCTTGCGCATCACCGCGCCCAACGCCACCATCGGCGTCTTGCCCTTGGCCACCGGCCGGTCGAAAGAAGCCCGCAGTTCCGGATTGTGCCGCCGCGCGGTGAGAGCCGCCAGGAACAGGGTTCGCTTGAGCGCCGCCCGGCGCGTCGCCGCCGGCGTCTCGCTCTCGTCCATGAGGGCGGCGATCCGGCGGTCCAACGCCGCGGTCTCCCGGGACAGAGCCGCGATCACGGGTTGGAGGTGCTTCTCGACCGCGGCGGCGCCAGGCGCCTTGAGACGGTTTTTCATCGCCGCTCGCTCGGCAACCAGGTCGGCGCGGCAGTTCACCGGGGTCTTGAGCGTGTCGCGATCGGGCGGCGGGGGCTGCCAGAGGGCGAGACGGTCCCGGCGTTCGCGACCGTATCGGGCCAGGGCGGCGGTCTCGATGACGACGGGCGCGAAGCCCAATACCCGCACGGCCGACCCACCCGCGCCATCACCGGGGTGGCCTCCCCGGTCATGGCATCCCGATCC
>JANQGL010000408.1 GCA_028277325.1 Magnetospira sp. | reverse complement strand
CCCCGGCAACACCTATATTTCCGGCCAGAACATCGTCGTCGACGGCGGCTTCACGCGAGTCTGAACCCCTCATGCTTCAAACAGCCAAAACGCTCCTCGAAATTTTAGGGATCGATGCCGGTGCCCTGTACCGACGGCTGTCGGCGGCAAGCATCGAGGCGGCGACGGCCGAGCAGGGGCTCGGCGATCTGCGGACGCGACTGCGCGCGACGGTGCCCGACGTCAGCGACCAGTACACCACGCATTTCGATCCGGCGGAATATACCGCCTATTGGGAGCCGAAAATGCGCGGCCTGCACGCCTTTCAGATCGGCTTTGTCCTCGACGTGCTGAATGACAAGGGACTGTCCGGCGCAGTCATCGCCGATATCGGCGATTCGTCGGGTAATCATGCCAGATATCTCAAGGCGCTCGCGCCACCGGGAACCATCGGGCGGGTGATCTCCGTCAATCTCGATCCGGTGGCCGTCGACAAGGTCATCGCCAAGGGTGGCGACGCTCTTCTGTGCCGGGCCGAGGAGTTGGATCACCGAGACATCCGACCCGATCTCGCGCTGTCGTTCGAGATGGTCGAGCATCTGACCGATCCGGTGCGTTTTCTGCGCGGCCTGGCCACCAAGGGCAGCGCCGACACGGTCCTGATTTCCGTTCCACATGCCCGCCGCAGCCGGTTCGGCGGCCACCACCTGCGCATGCCGGAAGCGACCATGCCGGCACGAATGACGCCCGAGGAGGTTCACGTCTACGAATTCAGCGCCGACGACTGGGCTCTGTTGGCCCGGTTCGCCGGATTCAGGGTGGCCGAACGGCGGATCTATCTGCAATACCCCCGCCGCCACCCCCTGCGGCTGACCGCGCCGCTTTGGCGAAAGCTCGATTTCGAAGGCTTCGTCATGTTCCGGCTCGAACGGGACCTGTCGGTCGCCGACCGCTATACCGGCTGGTAAAGTAACGGGCCGAGCCACATGACCACCGAGAACCTGACCATCCGGTCCCACAAGGGACCCTACGAGGTGCGTTTCGACGATGACGCCCTCGCGCGGCTGAACGCCGACGTCCCCGATGGCGTTCATTTCATCGTCGATGGCCGGGTCGCCGACCTCTACGCCACCGACATGGACGCCATCCTGTCCCATCCTTCGGTGTTGCGGATCGATGCAACCGAAAGCAACAAGAGCCTCGATCGATTTCCCGCCTATGTTCAACATCTGATCGATCGCGGGATACGCCGCGAGCACGTCCTCATCGCCATCGGCGGCGGGATCACCCAGGACATCACCTGCTTCCTGGCCGCCACCCTGCTGCGCGGCGTCGATTGGCGGTTCTACCCAACCACCCTTCTGGCCCAGGCGGATTCCTGCATCGGGTCCAAGAGTTCCATCAACTCGGGATCGGCGAAGAACATCCTCGGCACCTTTACGCCACCGAAACAGGTTTTCGTCTCGACCCGGTTCCTGGAAACCCTCGACGAACGGGACGTGCGGTCCGGGGTCGGCGAAATGATCAAGGTGCAGGTCATCGATGGCCCGAAGAGCTTCGACGCCATTGCCCGCTCCTACGACTCCCTGTTCACCGATCCGGTGGTGATGGAACACTTCATCCACCGCTCGCTGGACGTCAAGAAAGGCTATATCGAGCGCGACGAATTCGACCGCGGGCCCCGCAACGTCTTCAATTACGGCCACTCCTTCGGCCACGCCATCGAGGCGGCGACCGATTTCGCGGTCCCCCACGGCATCGCGGTGACCATGGGCATGGACATGGCCAATTGGCTCGCGGCGCGGCTTGGGATCGGCGACGATGCCCACTGGGCGCGGATGCATCCGGTCCTGCGCGGGAATTACCGGGGATACGAGACCACCGAAATCCCGCTCGATCCCTTTTTCTCGGCCCTGTCGAAGGACAAGAAAAACGTCGGCCAGGGTACCGTCACCCTGATCCTGCCGGACCGCGACGCCCGGGTGTTCCGCGACGCCTACCCGGCCGACGACGCGTTCCGCGCGGCCTGCCGACACTACCTCGAGGACATCCGCCGTTCATGACCCGCGTCGCCGTCGCCTCCCGGTCGTTCTCGCGCCATCCGGTGCTGCGGGCCGAACTCCTGACCCGGTTTCCCGCCACCACCTTCAACGACGCCGGCGTCTCGTTGAAAGGCGAGGCCCTGGTCGGCTTCCTGCGCGGCCACGAGCGCGCCATCACCGCCCTGGAGCGCCTCGACGACGTCCTGTTCGCCGCCCTGCCGGAGCTCAGGGTGATCAGCAAGTACGGAGTCGGCCTGGACATGATCGACCTCGAGGCCATGCGGGCCCATGGCGTGCAACTGGGCTGGACCGGCGGAGTCAACAAGCGTTCGGTGTCGGAACTGGTGATCGCCTTCGCCATCGCCATGCTGCGCCATCTGCCGGCGGCGCGCGACGAGGTGCTGGGCGGCACCTGGCGCCAGCACATGGGCCGCCAACTCAGCGGCAAGACGGTCGGAATCGTCGGCTGCGGACATATCGGCAAGGACCTGACGGGCATGCTGAAGCCGTTCGGATGCCGGGTGCTGGCCAACGACATCCGCGACTTTCCGGACTTCTATCGCGCCAACGACGTGAGTCCGGTCGACCTGGAGACCCTGCTCGCCGAGTCCGAGATCGTGACCCTGCACACGCCGCTCGACGACTCCACCCGCAACCTCCTGTCGGCCGAGCGGCTCGGCCTCCTGCGACGCGACGCGATCCTGATCAACGCGGCGCGCGGCGGCCTGGTCGACGAGGCGGCGCTGAAGGCGATGCTGATCGAGGGGCGGCTGGCCGGGGCGGCGTTCGACGTCTTCGCGACCGAGCCGCCGGACGACCGGGAACTGCTCGAACTGCCCGGCTTCCTGGTCTCGCCGCACATCGGCGGCTCGTCCGAGGAGGCGGTGCTGGCCATGGGCCGCGCCGCCATCGACGGCCTGGACCGGTTCGGCGATCCGCTGGAGGTGGCCGAGGGATGACCGACCCCCGCGATGCCGACGCGGCGGCCTGGGGCCTTCCCGGGGTGCTCGACTTCTTCGAGACCGCCCGCTCGACCACCGAACAGGTCTATCGCTCGGAATGGATCTTCCTGCGCGAGAAGCTGGCCGAGGGAATGTCGGTGCTCGACGTGGGCTGCGCCCAGGGCGGGTTTGCGTCCGTGCTGTCCGAGCACCTGAACGCGTTTGACTACACCGGCGTGGATGTCAATCCGGACATGGTGGCGCGGGCCCGCCGGCGGTTTCCCGGCCACCGCTTCGAACGGGTGGCGGAAGGCGACCTCGCGGCGCTGGGCGACGAAACCTTCGATCTGGTCCTGGTGCTCGGCCTCCTGCACCTGCACGCGGCTTGGCGCGACACCCTGGCCGCCGCCTGGGCGTGCACGGCGGGCTGCCTGCTGTTCGACCTGCGGCAGGTGGCCGGGCCGACGGTGGAGGACCGCACCCGATCCTGGTTCCGGATGGACTTCCACCGGCCGGACGCGGCGCATGGCGCCACGGTGCTGCCCTACAACCTGGTCAACGCGGGCGAGGCACTGGAGACGGTGACCCGGCTGTGCCCCGGAGCGGCCCAGGTCAGCCAGTTCGGCTACCTGCATCCGGTGTCCGGCGCCGCGTCGGTGCCGGTCTCCGAGGTCATGGCCACCGCGTGGTGCGTCGAACGGGAGCCGGCCGCCCGGTGAGCGTGATCCTGGCCGCCTCCGGACGCTCGGCCGCCCTGCGCGCGACCGATCGCTGGGTCGCGATCGACGGCGACGACACCGGATTGGACCCGGCACGCCGGGCGGCCGACCTGGCGGACCGTCTGGAGGCGGCGTTCTACGCCGTCCGCGACGACTGGCTGGCCCTGGCCCGCGACCTGAGGCGGCAGCCGACCGCCGATCTGGGCATCGCCCCCACCGCCGCCGCCAACATTTCCGACCTCGGCCTGATGCTGGCCTGGACCCGGCTCATCGCCGGCTGGGCGGCCGCGGCGGACACCCGCGTCGGCGTGGTCTGCGCCGATCCCTGGCTGTTCCGGCATCTGGCGGCGCTGCCCGGGGTCGCCGCCGCCGACCCGCCGCCGGACCTTTTGCGGCCGGCCCTGCGTCTGGCCGCGCGCGGGCTGCTGGCCCGCGGCCGGGTGGCGCTCCGCATGGCAAGCGCCGCCCTGTCCCTGCGCGCACAGCGGCGGACGGCGGCACGGCGGCAACCCGCGCTGCTCGTCTATGGCCATCCGGCGAGTTCTCGTGACGGCACCGACGCCTATTTCGGGAACCTGATGCATCGCCTGGCGCACCTGGTTCGGGTGCTCCACGTGGACGCGCCGCCGGCCCGGGTTCGCGACCTCGCCGACGGCCGCCGCACGGTCAGTCTGCATGGTTTCGGGTCCCCCCTGTTCGCGCTCGCCCGCCTGCCCGTCGCGCGCTGGCGGCCGAACGCCGCGACCGCGCACCCCTGGCTGGTCCGGCGGGCCGCCGCCCGGGGAGGCGCGACCGGCCATCCGGCCATGGTCCGCTGGCAGGTTCATTGCCAGGACCGCTGGCTGGCCGCCTGCCGGCCGCCGGTGGTCGCCTGGCCGTGGGAGAACCATGCCTGGGAGCGCGCCTTCACCCGTGCCGCGCGGGAACGCCGGACCGCCACGCTGGGCTATCAGCATTCCACGGTGGCGCGTGGCGAATGGAACTACGCGCCCGGCGAGGCGACAGGCCGACCCGACCGGGTGTTCTGCGCCGGCACCGCCTGGCGGAACCGGCTGATCGGCTTCGGTCACGCGCCGGATCCCCTGCGGGTGGCCGGGGCGCTGCGCGCGGCCACCAACCGCATGCCGCGGTTCGACCCGCAGGCGCCGGTGTTCGTCGCCTTGCC
>JANQGL010000303.1 GCA_028277325.1 Magnetospira sp. | reverse complement strand
CTCGGTGGTGGTGGAGCGGGACGGACGCCGCGAGACCGGCAGCCACGGCGCCGGCGGCCGGGTCGGCTACGCCCGGTACCTGGCCCCCGAGACCTGGCGGGCGGCGGTCGACGAGGCCCTGCGCAAGGCCCTGGTGGGCCTCGAGTCGGTGCCCGCCCCGGCCGGCGAGATGCAGGTGGTGCTGGGCCCCGGCTGGCCGGGGATCCTGTTGCACGAGGCGATCGGCCACGGCCTGGAAGGCGACTTCAACCGCAAGAAGACCTCCGCCTTCGCCGGACTGCTGGGACAGCGGATCGCGGCACCGGGGGTCACCGTGGTCGACGATGCGACGCTGCCCGACCGGCGCGGCTCGCTGACCGTCGACGACGAGGGCACGCCGTCGCAGTGCACCACCCTGATCGAGGACGGCGTTCTCAAGGGCTTCCTGCAGGACCGCCTGAACGCCCGCCTGATGGGGGTGGCGCCGACCGGCAACGGGCGCCGCCAGTCGTTCGCCCACGCGCCGATGCCGCGGATGACCAACACCTACATGATGGCCGGCCCGCACGGCCCGGAGGAGATTCTCCGCTCGGTCAGGAACGGCATCTACGCGGTGAACTTCGGCGGCGGCCAGGTGGACATCACGTCGGGCAAGTTCGTGTTCTCCTGCACCGAGGCCTACCGGGTGGAGGACGGCAGGATCGGCGCCCCGGTCAAGGAGGCGACGCTGATCGGCAACGGCCCCGACGTGCTGACCCGGGTCGGCATGATCGGCAACGACGCCGAACTGGACCCCGGCATCGGCACCTGCGGCAAGGACGGGCAGGGGGTGCCGGTGGGGGTCGGCCAGCCGACCCTGCGCATCGACGGCCTCACCGTCGGCGGCACGGCGTGAAGCGCCTTTGCCAGCCGAAACCCGAATCGCTCGTCCGGGCTTCGTATCAGGCGCCGGCCGGGATGCGTTCGCGGTAGGTCCGGATGGCCGCCTCCACGTCGCCGTGAAACACCGCCTCGCCTTTCTCCAGCACCACCGCTTCCGTGCAGAGGGCGCGGATCGTGTCGTCGGCATGGGAGGCGAGGACGATGATGTCGGCGCTGTCCAGGAAGGTTTCCAGGCGCTTCTGGGCGCGGCTCTGGAACGCCGCGTCGCCGGCCCCGATGACTTCGTCGAGGAGCAGGATCTCCGGCATCTTGGCGGTCGCGATGGCGAACGACAGGCGCGCCATCATGCCGGCCGAATAGGTGCGCACCGGCAGGGTCAGGTAGTGGTCGAGCTGGGTGAACGCGACGATGTCGGGCAGCAGCGTCTCGATCTCGTCCGGCGTCAGGCCGAACAGGAGCCCCTGCATGCGCACGTTGTCGAACCCGCTCAGGTCCATGTCCATGCCGAGCGAGATGTCGAACATGGAGGTGATGCGGCCGTCGCTTTCGATGCGTCCCGAGGTCGGCTGGTAGATGCCGGCCAGGACCCGCAGCAGGGTGGACTTGCCCGAACCGTTGTGGCCGAGAAGACCCAGCCGGGTGCCGCGCGGTATCCGCAGCGTGATGTTCCTGAGCGCGGTGACGGTCAGCCTGTTGTTGCCGGCGAATCCCAGGCGCCCGCCCAGCGCCTTGAGGGCGCTGGGGTGCAGGAGCCGCCGCCCGGTCCCTTCCAGGATCTGGAACTCCATCGTGACGTCGTTCAGCGCGAAATGGGGCATCGGCTTCGTCCGGTATGGTGGAGTCGAGGTCCGCGGCAGTGTTCGGGGCCGACCCCATGGCGAACGTCGACTCCGAAACCACACGAGACTCAAAGGGTTGCCTCGTGCCCTCATCGACTTCGAAGGTCGAAATCGCCCGCCCCGTCATGCAAAGACCTTCGGAGTCGGGACCCTACTCCCGCTGCGTCAAGAAGTAACGATTTATTCAAGGCGTTATCGAAAGGGTGAAGACTTCCACTTGATGGAGATGGCTGTCAATGGATCTTCCGCGGCGCGACGGGGAGAGCGAGACTCGGTTTTCGGGCCTGTATGGATCGGCTCTCGGGGTGTTTGGGCCGGCCGGTGGCGTGGCGGCCGTCTCTTCCCGACTCCCGGGCCGGCGATGGCGCGCCGGTCGGGCAGGGGGCCCGTCTGGCCACCGGCCTGCCCGCCGAAAGGGCGGCGATCCGTCGATCCGTCAACGATACGGACAGGGGCTCGGGGCGCCTCATTCGAATCGGGTCCTCGGGTCGGTGTCCGGCAGCGGCGTCGCGCCCAGGGCTTCGATCATCGCGCCGAGCGCCGCGACCGCGTCGTCCAGGCGCGCCCGGTCGGTGGCGCGGGCGACCAGGGCGGCGCCGAGGCGACCGTCGCGGGCGAACGGATAGCTGCCGATCCGCACGTCGTCGAACGCCGCCTGAACGGCCCCCAGCGGCTCGGCCAGCGCGCCTTCCGGCAGATAGGCGGCCACCGTCCGCGACAGCATCGGCGCCCCGCCGGGCAGACGCGGCAGAAGGTCGTCCAGCATCGCCTCGAAGATGCGCGGCACTCCGGCCATCACGTGGACGTTGCCGAGGCTGAACCCCGGCGCCGCGCTGACCGGGTTGGCGATCGGCTCGGCGCCGTCCGGGATGTCCGCCATCTTCAGGCGCGCCGGGGTCAGGTCCTCGGGAGCGTAGCGGGCCGCCAGGCAGGCCACGGCGCGCCGGTCGCGGATCAGCGCCACCCCGAACGCCTTGGCGATCGCGGCCGCCGTGACGTCGTCGTGGGTCGGCCCGATGCCGCCGCTGGTGAACACGAGATCGTGGGCCGCCCGGCAGGCGTTGACGGTGGCGGCGATGACCCCGGGATCGTCCGCGATCACCCGCGCCTCGCGCAACGCGATGCCCTGCGCCGCCAGACGCCGGCCGAGGGTCTGCAGGTTGGCGTCCCGGGTGCGCCCGGACAGCACCTCGTCGCCGATCACGATCAGGCAGGCGGTGGGCGACGACGCCTCGGACATCGCGGTTTGTCCCTTCCGGAATGGACGCTCACGGGCTAAATGGGGGACCGGGGCAGGCCCCGCAGCGGAATTCTATAACGAGTCTTCTTTCGAGGGAACAGGCCGGTGTTCGACCCGACGCCCGAGGAGCGGGCCGACTTCGTGGTCCGCCTGCTGGAGGACCAGATCCGCGACGCCAAGCAGGCGTCGCTGCGCGGCATGCCGTTCCGCCAGTGGCAGCAGGTGGCGCGGGTGGAGATCGCCAGGGCGATCGCCGACGCCGAGCGCAGGGTGCGGGTCGGCGAGAAGCTGCGCGTCTACCTGATCGTCACCTTCGCCTGCGCCCTCACCACGATCGGCTTCTGGGGCGTGGTGGTGTCGCGCAGCGACACCTTCAACACGGTGGCGGCGGTGGTCATCGGGCTGGCCGGGCTGGCCCTAACCGGGCTCGCCCTGGGCCTTTTGACCAACGCCTACGTCAAGCGCTGGGAGGCGATCAACCGGCACCGGGACTGGCGGCGCATCCTGGACCTGAGCCGCCGCCTCCACATCCTGCGCCTGAAGCTGGAACAGGAACAGGAGGACCTGGAAAGGGAGCTGGACCGCGCCCAGGGCGGGCGGCCCAGGCCGCCCGGCGACTGAGCATCCGTTGCCGGAGGCGCTCTTGCCGATGGTCCGCGCGACCGTGGCGGGCTGCGACGGGGGCGACGAGATCGCCCTTTGCATATCCCGATGGTCGGGCGCGTTTATTCGAAAAAGCGTATTATCTCCCAGATTTGGGCATAGCATGCAAAATTCGCTCAACATGTGACGGGCGTCACGGTATCGTTCGCGTCATCGGTCTATGGTTAAGGGTAAGAGTTACTCGCAACGGAGACTGAGATGATGCCCCGTGGAAGCCCGGCCGCTTTCGCCCGAAGCATTCACCGCCGCAGCGGCGCGACGGCCGAAAACCTGATCCGCACCATGCTGGCCGGCACCCGGCGCCCGGCCGACCGCAGTTTCCTGCTGCGCGCCCTCGGCGAACTGCAGATCCTGCGCCTGACCGACCGGCATCCGTCCCTGTAGACGGGTGCGGCCGGCGCGCGCCGCGCGGTCTCGATGACCTGTTCCGAACAAGAACAAGTCACGCAATCGTCACCGGCCATTCATTGATTCGAAACCACAAATCCCTACATTCATGTCTGCGCGCGGGCCAAAGTCCGCGTCACGAGGACGCCGGAAAACGGCGCTCCAATAACAACAACCAGACAATGGAGGGACTCATGTCCTGTACCATACTTGCCAGCCGGCTGATCGTGCCGGGCCGTAAACCGGTCGTCATGCGCACCATCCGCCGTCGCTAAGCCGCTCGCCGGTCAAAACGACTCGACCCCTTGTCGGTTTGACCGGTCAAGCGGCCTCCGCGACACCCCTTCCCAAACAACCCGCCCCGTCCCGCGTTCGATTGTGACGCGGGATTCGCGTGTGGCGCTGTCCCCCGACAACGCCGAGGGGCCGGCGCGGCCTGCATCGCCGGAAGCGGCGCATCAACAGGCGCTTGACCGGCAATACCGCCCCGGCGGGTCGCGGGTTGCGGCGCCGACGTTTCTTTCAAGTTTTCCCCAATGTGCATGGATTTTTTTTGTGGTTTTTCCGTCTGCCCGGTTGATATATTGCGGGGGTGCGAGTGAGTTCTTAAAAACGTTCGAACAACGGTACGGAATATCATGCGAACGGTGGGTTCCCACGCCCCGCGCAAGTACGGCACCATCGCCGCGGCGACGCAAAAACTGATCAACGAGGTTGGCGGCCTCAAGGAAGCGGAGGCGGTGTGCGGGCGCGGCAAGACCGTGCTGCACGACTATGCGGACCCCCACAAGCCGGACCGCAGCATGCCGGTCCATATCGTGCAGATCCTGGAGCGCATGGCCGGCACCCATCCGGTGACCGAGCATTTGGCCGCCGAGGCCGGACTGCTGGTCATCCAGGTGCCGCCGGAATCCACCGACCTTGAATGGCTGGCCCACATCTCCAGGGTTTCCAAGGAATTCTCCGACGTCCTGCGCAAGACCTACGAGTTCCTGGAGAACGACGGTGTTCTCGACGAAAGCGAAGCGCGCTTCCTGCTCCAGGAGATCGACGAGAACCTGCTGGTGCTGGCCGACATGCGTCAGGCGGTGCGCCGCCGGGTGGGCATCGAGGAATGAGCGGCGGCGGCGACGCCACCGTCTTCGCGCCGTCGCCGAGGGTCCTGTTGCCGGTCGTCGGCGACCGCCGGCGGTTTCCGGTCCGCCATATCCATTGCGTGGGGCGCAACTACGCCGACCACGTCCGCGAGATGGGGGCCGACCCCGACCGCGAGCCGCCGGTCTTTTTCGCCAAGCCGGCGCACGCCGCGGTCGGCGGCCGGACGGCCTTCGACGTGTCCTATCCGCCGCGCACCGGGCAATTGGAGCACGAGGTCGAGCTGGTGGTCGCGGTCGGCCCCGGCAGCAGGGTGTTCGGGTACGCGGTCGGCATCGACCTGACCCGGCGCGACCTGCAGGCCGAGGCCAAGGCCCACGGAGGCCCCTGGGAGGCCGCCAAGGCGTTTTCACAGTCGGCGCCGGTCGGCCCGATCCGTCCGGCCGGGGACCGCCTCGAATCGGGCCGCATCCACCTCGCGGTCAACGGCCGGACGCGCCAGGACGGCGATCTGGCGGCGATGACCTGGTCGGTCGACGAGATCCTGGACCACCTCGCGGCGGACGGCGCCGTGGCGCCGGGCGACCTGGTGTTCACCGGCACCCCGGCCGGGGTCGGCCCGGTGCGCCCCGGGGACGTCATGACCGCCGGCATCGGCGGGCTCGACCAGATTTCCGTGACCATGACCGAACGGCACGGCCCATGACCCGGCTCCTCCTCCTCGGCCTCGCGGCCCTGCTCGCCGCCTGCGCGGCACCGGGTCCGAAACCCGGTCCCGGCGCCTGGATCAATCCGGACCGTCCGCCCGAGGCCCGGTCGACCGACCTGTCGGCCTGCGCCGCATGGGCCGCCGCCGAGGTGGAACGCGAGGCCCGGCGGGCCGATTACGGCGGCGCCGGCGTGACCACCGCCGATCCCTACCGGTCCCAGATGGCCCGCTACGACGCCGCGCGCCGCCGCGACGCCCTCGCCGCCGCCTGCCTGCGAGGCCGCGGCTATCGGCCGGTCGACGGCGGCGACCGGCCGGACGGGGGCACCTACCGGCCGATCGACGGCGGTTCCTGATCTCCTCCTCCTAATGATGTTCGTCCAGGGGGACTTGGATTGCCGGCGGTTTTGAAGGTCGGGAAGTCCTCGGACGCCCACGTGTTCTTGAGGGTGCTGAAGATGATGCCGAGGAATTTCCGGGCGACCACGCCGCCCTTGCCCCCGTCGTCACATCATTGCTATATAAGGCTGGGAGGCTGGCGGCGGACGCGTTCCTCGCCAACCCGGTCAGGTCCGGAAGGAAGCAGCCGTAACGAGTTTCGACGCGGGTCGTCGTCCAGTCTCCCACTCTCCCCCCGAATCGACGAGTGGGCGGCCGATGACCGAGACCGAGACCCCCGGGCCGCCGGCGGCCGACTACCGGGTCCTCGCCCGCAAGTACCGGCCGACCGACTTCAGCGGCCTGATCGGCCAGGACGCCCTGGTCCGCACCCTCACCAACGCCATCGACGGCGGCCGTCTGGCCCACGCCTTCATCCTCACCGGGGTGCGCGGTATCGGCAAGACGACCACCGCGCGGATCATCGCCCGCGCCCTGAACTGCGTCGGCCCGGACGGCACCGGCGGCCCGACCATCCGCCCCTGCGGGGTGTGCGAGCATTGCCGGGCGATCGCCGAGGACCGCCACGTGGACGTGCTGGAGATGGACGCCGCGTCGCGCACCGGGGTCGACAACATCCGCGAGCTGATCGACGGCGTGGCCTACCGGCCGACCTCGGCGCGCTTCAAGGTCTACATCATCGACGAGGTGCACATGCTCTCCAAGGGCGCCTTCAACGCCCTGCTGAAGACCCTGGAGGAGCCGCCGGACCACGTGAAGTTCATCTTCGCGACCACCGAGATCCGCCGCGTGCCGGTGACCGTGCTGTCGCGCTGCCAGCGGTTCGACCTGCGGCGCGTCGACATGGCGACCCTGAGCGCCCATTTCGCCGCCATCGCCGGGCAGGAGGGGGCGGCGGTCGAGCCGACCGCCCTGGCGATGATCGCGCGGGCCGCCGACGGCAGCGTGCGCGACGGCCTGTCGCTGCTCGATCAGGCGATCGCGCACGGCGCCGGACGGGTCGGCGAGGCCCTGGTCCGCGACATGCTGGGCCTGGCCGACCGTGCGGTGTCGTTCGACCTCCTGGAAGCGGCGCTGCGCGGCGATCCGGCGGCGGCCCTCGCGGTGCTCGACGACCAGTACCGGGCCGGCGCCGATCCCACGGTGCTGCTGCAGGACCTGCTC
>JANQGL010000253.1 GCA_028277325.1 Magnetospira sp. | reverse complement strand
CGGCGAGCACCACCAGCAGGGCGAGCACCACTCCGAACCCGCCGAACACTTTCGCGGACACTTTGATGTTGGACAGAAATTTCATGACGGTCTCCTTGGATGGAATCGACACCGTTTTACGGCTGGTGGCGGCGCGGGGAGCACGCATCCGCCATCCGTTCCGACCGCAGGGCCGCGCGGTGCCGTCGCCGGTTTCGGCGATCGCGGCCGGTCGGGTGAACGGCTCATGACCGGGATGCTGAACGAGGTGTTCAACAAGGTCGGGGGGAACGACGGACAGGGAGCGACGTCCGGGCACCGATACCGGCATATGGACGCCGACACGGCCCGTGAACGGGACCGCGTCGGATGCGCGGCCCGTCTGTGGTGAATCGCCCAAGGTTTTGTTCTTTCCCCCGAAAAACACTCGCATGATATGCGTTTTTTGTGATATGGACAAAACCCTTAATAGATTATATATATCACATGATATCGTATAGGTTGTTTTTTTTGGGGCGCGGATCGGCGGGACGGGACGGTCCGACGCCGCGATGCATCGGTCCGACAGCGCCTCGGAATTCAATTGATTGGATCGGTCAGACAAAACACTTGAAAGCGATGCACATGATATTCGATCTATTCTTAATTGAAATCGATGTCGAGAGACCAATAGGCACGCGTATGGAAAGCGAATTTAACTCGTTAGAATATGCTTCTATGGTATATGTGGTATGCCGATGGCGTAATGCTGGTCGGCCTGAAACACGGCCATTTGCGCCGACGCCACGGCTCGAAAAACAACGCCGCAACCGGGCCGGAGACCGCGACTCGCGTTTCGCCGGCTCCGGCGGCTCGGTCACGCGGCGAACTTGGGCGGTTGCGGGGCGCCGCCATTGCGCCCGGCCCAGGCCATCGCCACGTCGAGGGGCGGCAGGCCGTCGCGTGCCGCCCGCTCGAAAACCTCCGAAAGCGTATGCCGGATCCCGTCGACCCGGGCCTCGATGGCGGACGCGGCATCTCCGCCCGAGATCCCGTGGAGGGTGATCACGCCGCCCGCGTTGACCACGAAGTCCGGCGCCAGCAGGACGCCCTGGGCGGTCAGGTCATGCCGGACGTCGGGAGCCGACAGGACTCCGGACGCGGCGCCGGCAACGATCCGGGCGCGCACCTCGGGCGCGTTCGCCGGCGTGAGCACGCCGCCGGTCGCGCAGGGCGCGAGGACGTCGACCCGCGTTGCGTGGATCATGTCGGGCGCCACGCTGCGGGCGCGATACCATTTCTCGGCCATGGCCACCCGGGACGGGTTGACGTCGGCCACCGTCAGTTCGGCGCCGGCGTCGTGCAGGCAGTCGGCGAGCCGCATCCCGACCCGTCCGAGGCCCTGAATGGCGACCCGGCAGCCACGCAGGTCGGCGCTTCCGCGGACCCGGTGCACCGCGGTCTCGATGCCGCGCAGCAGACCGCGCGCGGTCATCTGCGAGGGATCGAGGCGCGGGACGTTCGACGGCCGACGGCCGGTTGCCGGGCGATCCGGCAGATCGGCGGCGACCATGCCCACATCCTCCAGCAGAGGGTCGGTTTCGTGAAAGCCGGCGAACCGGTCGGCCAGGGCGGCAATCAGGGCCGTCGACTTGTCGCGCCGCGGGTCGCCGCGCAGGGCGAGGGCGCCGCCGCCGCAGGGGAGGCCGGCAAAGGCACAGGCCAGCGACAGGCCGCGCGCCA
>JANQGL010000220.1 GCA_028277325.1 Magnetospira sp. | reverse complement strand
ACGGTCGACGCCGCCGGCCTGGACGCCCACGCCGCCGACCTGGCCGCCATCGGCGCCGCGCTCGCCGCCGACGGCGACATCCTGCTCTATGGCTGCTATGTCGGCGCGGACGGCGTCGGCCAGGCCTTCCTCGACGCGCTGGCCGCGGCGACCGGCGCCGACATCGCCGCGTCGGAGGATTTGACCGGCGCCGACGCGCTCGGCGGCGACTGGGTGCTGGAAGCCCGGACCGGCGCCATCGGCGAGGGCGAGATCGACGACGCCTTCGCCGCGTCCGGCTTCGACGGGGTGCTGGTCCCCTTGACCCCCTCACCGGGAACGATGGAGTTCGGTTCTGGGACGTCTGTGTTGCAGAACAAGGTCGACGATCCGTCGGTCGATGCCGCCGCCGACTCGTTGCTGAACGGTTTCGATGTCTCTGGTGAGACGGTTGATACGAGTGGCGTGATCCTGGCCTTCGCGACAAGCGGGAACGGGGCCGGGACCGACAATCTGGGAGGGCCATCGGATGCCGTCTTGGCGTGGGTCGGCGGAGGGGACGGCGCGCTGATCGCCGGAACCCTGTCGAGCGACGACGGCAGCGAGTTCGGTCTCACATCCCTCCAGTTCATCTATGAGAAAGCGGCGGGTGTCGGAAGCCCGGCCCGCGATGTCACGTTCACCGGGTCGCGGGATGGCGCCCCAGTCGGCAGCCTGACCCTCAGCCCCGCCCACGATACGGTTGCCAGCGTCGATTTCACCGCCCCGGACTCAGGTTCTTTCAGCAATATCGACACCCTCGAAATCAGACTGTCGGAGTTTCTTCTCGGCGGCTTCTCCATCGATTCGATGGTGGTGACGGAGGCCGCGTCCAGCGCGCCGGTCATCTCGAACCTGGATGGCGACGTCGTCACGTCGGCGGGCACGTTCTTGATCAACACGCCGCTCGACGCCGGCGGCGACGCCGCCGTAACCGACGCCGACTCCGCCAATTTCGACGGCGGCGTGCTGACGGTGTCCCTGATTGCCGGGGCGCAGGGCGGTGACGCCGTCGGTCTCGTTGCGGAAGGGGGCGGCGTCACCTGGCCAAGCCCCACCACCGGACAGCCCGTCCTAGTCGATGGCGTCGCAATCGCGACTTTTGCCCAGGACGGAACCACTGGGACGAGCGTATCGTTCAACCTGAACGCCAATGCCGATGCGGCGAAGGTCGCCAAGCTCATTCAGGCCTTGGGCTATACGACCTGGGATTTCAGCCCGTCGACCGGAGACCGCACGGTCCGGATCACGCTGACCGACGGCGACGGCGGCACATCCGCGAACAACGACGTGACCGTCCGGGTCGGCGCGACCAACACCGCGCCCGAACTCGGCGGCGCGCCGGGCGATACATCCGTCACCGATGGTACGCCGAGCCAGATCGATCTCTCGGCCTACAACATCTCCGATGCCGACGGCGACGACCCGATCACCCTGACCCTGGCCGTCGGCAGCGGCGCCATGTCCACCGTCAGCGGCGACGGCACGGTTGCCGGCGTGACGATCAGCGGCTCCGGCACCGCCTCCATGACGCTGAGCGGCTCCGCCGCCGCTCTGAACGCCTATCTGAACCTCGACGCCGGCCGGTCGAACATCGGCTTCGCCAATACGCCCGGCGACACGAACCCGGTCACGCTGACGGTCACCCCCAATGACGGCACCGAGAACGGCACCGCCGACACGGTGACGATCACCGTCTTGGCCGCCAACGCCGCGCCCGAGCTCGGCGGCGCGCCGAACGACACGACCGCCACCGAGGACGTCGCCAGCACCGTCGACCTGTCCGCCTACAACGTGTCGGATACCGACGGCGATACGATCACGCTGACCCTGGCCGTCGACCGCGGCACCATCGCGTCCGTCGACGGCGACGGCACGACCGCCGGCGTCACCATCGCCAGTTCCGGCACCGGGTCCATGACGCTGCAGGGCTCGGCGGCGGCCCTGAACGCCTATCTGAACGACAGCTCCAAGATCACCTTCACCACGGCGCTCAACGACACGACCGCCGCGACCTTGACGGTGACACCCAGTGACGGGACGGTGGACGGCACGGCCGACACGGTCACCATCACCATCACCCCGCTCAACGACGCGCCGACGCTGACGGCCACGGCCACCAACCCGACCTTCACGGAAGGGAACGCCGCCGCCGACCTGTTCGACAGCGTCACCGCCTCGACGGTCGAGACCGGCCAGTTCTTCAGCGGGCTGACCTTGACGGTCACCGATGTCGGCGACGGCGCCGACGAGATCCTGCGCTTCGACGGCGAGGATATCGCGCTGACCGACGGCAACTCCGTGACGACGGTGGCCAACGGCTTGAGCGTCGGCGTCTCCGTCACCGGGGCGACGGCGACCGTCTCCCTGACCGGCGCCGTGCTGACCGACGGCCAGGTGCAGGTGCTGGTGGACGGCCTGGCCTACCGCAACGCCAGCGACAATCCCACCGGGGCGAACCGCGTGGTGACGATCACCGAGCTGAGCGACGATGGTCCCAGTACCGGCGACAATGACAACACGGCGACGCTGAGCCTGGCCTCCACCGTCACCATCGACGCGGTCAACGACCCGCCGGTGCTGACCGGCACGCCGGCCGACCAGACCGCCACGGAGGATGTGGCGACCGCGATCGACCTCTCCGCCTACACCGTGTCGGATGTGGAGGGCGACACGCCGCTCACGATCACCCTGGCCGTCGACCGCGGCACCATCGCGTCCGTCGACGGCGACGGCACGACCGCCGGCGTCACCATCGCCAGTTC
>JANQGL010000120.1 GCA_028277325.1 Magnetospira sp. | reverse complement strand
GGCCGGCGGCGCGGGCCCGCAGTTCGTCGCGCTCGCGCGTGACGTCGGCCAGGGCCTCGGCCGCCGCCGCGGCGTCCCGGTCGCGGGTTTCCATCAGCTTGCGCAAATGACCGCTTTCCGCCAGCGCCTTGACCAGCCGCGGGTCCGGTCCCCCGGCGGCGGCGGCCGGCGGCCGGTCCTCGATCAGCCTGTTCAGGCGGGCGATCTCGGCGTTGCGGCGCGCCGCCTGCTCCAGGTCGCGGCCGCGGGCCCGCTTGAGGTCGGCGATGATCGCCGCGTCCTCGTTCAGCCGCGCGTTCAGCCGTTCCACCTCCTCGACCGCCGCCGCCGCCGGCGCGTTGTCGCGCAGGTCCCGGAGCTGCCGCCTCAGATGCTGGATCTCCTCGTTCTTGCCGGACAGGACGAGAAACGTGTCGTCGCGAAACCGACGCAGCGACGACACCTCGGACTCCCGCTTCTGAAGCTCGGCGCGCAGGGACTCGTTCTCGACGCGGAGGGTTTCCAGTTCCTGCCGCACCTCGATGCGCTGGCTGGGCGGATTGGCGTGCGGCGCCGCGAAGGCCGTGCCGCGCCGCCGCCCGGCCGCCGCCGCCGTCACCCTCAGGTCGCGGAACGACAGGCCGCCGCGCGCCAGGATGTTGCGCGCCGTGTGCAGCGCCGCCAGCGCCTCGCCTTCGCGGTTGCTGTCGATCAATGCCAGCACCTTGGCAAGGCGGTCCATGTCGGGTTGGCTGAGCGCCATATCTGGAGCCTTCCGGCGATTCCCCGCGTCCAAATTGGACGTCGGAGTTTGCGCCTTCGGAGGGGGTCGGTCAACGCCCGTGACGGCCGGCTGGATATTATCACGGCGCCGCTCCAAGATCGCTTGACACCCGCCGGGCGAGGCTTTACATGAGGGGTCCCGCTCGGGGGCAAAACCAAGGTTTCCAAGGGGGTGTAGCTCAGTTGGTTAGAGCGCTGGCCTGTCACGCCAGAGGCCGCGGGTTCGAGTCCCGTCACTCCCGCCAGGAGCTTTAAACACAAGCCCCGAGAACCGCTTACAAGGTTCGAGTACCGGTCCCCCGAATGGATCGGATCCGAGGGGGAGGAAGCCGGAGGAAAGCGGGAAGGACTGCTGTCATGGATGCCCTTCTGCAAGAGTATTTGCCCATTCTTGTGTTCCTGGGCATCGCAATCGGAATGGCCGTGGTGATGGTCGCGGCCTCGTACATCGTTTCCCGACAGAAACCCGACGCCGAGAAAACCTCCGCCTACGAGTGTGGATTCGAGCCGTTCGAGGACGCGCGCACCCGATTCGACGTGCGTTTCTATCTGGTCGCCATCCTGTTCATCATCTTCGACCTGGAAGTCGCGTTCCTGTTCCCCTGGGCGGTCAGCCTGGGCGACGTGGGCCTGTTCGGGTTCTGGTCGATGGTGGCCTTCCTCGGGGTGCTGACGATCGGCTTCGTTTACGAATGGCGGAAGGGAGCCTTGGAATGGGAGTAGACAGCACGTCGGATCGCCTGCTCGAGCAGGCGATCCCGCCGGGCGCCGAACAGGACGAGTTGCTTGGCCGGGTGGCCCGCGAGCTGACCGACCGCGGCTTCGTCACCGCCAACCTGGACAAGCTGGTCAACTGGGCGCGCACCGGGTCGATCTGGCCGATGACCTTCGGCCTCGCCTGCTGCGCGGTGGAGATGATCCACGCCTACTGCGCGCGCTACGACCTGGACCGGTTCGGGGTGGTGCCGCGGCCGAGCCCCCGGCAGGCCGACGTGATCATCGTCGCCGGCACCCTGACCAACAAGATGGCCCCGGCGTTCCGCAAGGTCTACGACCAGATGGCGGAACCGCGCTGGGTGATCTCCATGGGGTCCTGCGCCAACGGCGGCGGCTACTACCACTACTCCTATTCCGTGGTGCGCGGCTGCGACCGCGTGGTCCCGGTCGACGTCTACGTCCCCGGGTGCCCGCCGACCGCCGAGGCGCTGGTCTACGGCGTGTTGCAGCTGCAGAAGAAAATCCGCCGCACCGGGACCCTGTGGCGCTGAGCGCCGAGGGCACGGGCGGCAACGGGAATCGAGAGGGACCATGACGACGGTGGACAACGACACCCTGGCCGGGCTCCAGGAGGTCAAGGAGAGGGTCGAGACGGCGCTTTCGCAGGACGTGCTGGACACCGACATCGCCCTGGGCGAATTGACGATCACCGCGCGCCGCGAGGCGATCGTCAAGGTCCTGAAATTCCTGCGCGACGATTCCACCTGCCAATTCAAGCAACTGGTGGACCTGTGCGGGGTCGACTACCCGGCCCACGAGAACCGGTTCGAGGTGGTCTACAACCTGCTCAGCATGACCCTGAACCGGCGCGTGCGGGTCAAGGCCTACACCGACGAGGAGGCCCCGGTGCCGTCGGTGGTGGAGATCTTCTCGGCCGCCAACTGGTTCGAACGCGAGGCCTACGACCTTTACGGCATCCTGTTCTCCGGGCACCCGGACCTGCGCCGCATCATGTGCGACTACGGGTTCGAGGGCCACGCCCTGCGCAAGGACTTTCCGCTCACCGGCTACGTGGAGGTGCGCTACGACGACGAGCAGAAGCGCATCGTCTACGAACCGGTGAAGCTGACC
>JANQGL010000048.1 GCA_028277325.1 Magnetospira sp. | reverse complement strand
CACGGGGCCGTCCGGGTCCGGCAAGAGCCTGCTCCTGCGGGCGATCGCCGACCTCGACCCGAACGAGGGCCGGGTGATCCTCGACGGCGTGGACCGGCGGGACCTGACGGCTCCCGCATGGCGGCGCCGGGTCGGCTACCTGCCGGCCGAACCCGGCTGGTGGTCGAATCGCCCGAGGGACCACTTTCCCGGGTCCGGGCACTGCCCGTCGCTGTGCGGCAGGCTCGGGCTGACCGACGCGGTGCTGGATCGCGAGGTCCACACCCTGTCGACCGGGGAACGGCAGCGCCTCGCCCTGATCCGGCTGCTGCTCGGCGAGCCGCGGGTGCTGCTGCTCGACGAACCTACCTCCGGCCTCGATCCGGACGGCACCCGGCGGGTGGAAACCCTGCTCGACGAGCGCCGCGACAGGGGGCGGGTGACCATCATGGTCAGTCACGATCCGGCGCAGGCGGACCGGCTGGCGACCTGTCGGGCGCACATGCGCGACGGCCGGCTGGAGGTCGAACCGTGACCTACATCGCCCTCGACTACACCGACATCGCCCTCGCCGCCCTGCTGCTGATCGTCAACGCCGGGCTGTCGATCTGGCAGCGGCTGGGGATCGGCCGCCGCCTCCTGGTGGCGTCGGTCCGCATGGTGGTCCAGCTGTTCCTGATCGGCCTGGTGCTCGAACAGCTGTTCGCCTGGGTGTCGCCCTGGGCGACCGGCGGCGCGGCCCTGGTCATGGTGCTGTTCGCCGGGCGCGAGATCGCGGCCCGCCAGAACCGCCGCCTGGCCGGCTGGTGGACCCACGGCCTGGGCACCGGCAGCATGCTGGTGGCCGGCGCCGCGGTCACCCTGTTGGCGCTGTCGACGGCGATCCGGGCCGACCCCTGGTACGACCCCCGCTATGCCCTGCCGATGTTCGGCATGATCCTCGGCAACACCATGACCGGGGTGTCCCTCGGCCTCGACCGCCTGCTCGGCGGGGCGCATCGCGAGCGGGCCGCCATCGAGGCCCGCCTGACCCTCGGCGGCACCCGCTGGGAGGCCTTCCGGCCGACCCTGCGCGAGGCCCTGCGGTCCGGCCTGATGCCGATCGTCAACAGCATGTCGGCGACCGGGGTGGTCGCCCTGCCCGGCATGATGACCGGCCAGATCCTGGCCGGGGTGGCGCCCATCGAAGCGGTGAAATACCAGTTCCTGATCATGTTCCTGATCGCCGGCGCGGTCGGCCTTGGGGTGTTCGCCGCCACCTTCGGCGGCGTGCTGCGGCTGACCGACGAGCGGCACCGGCTGCGGCTCGACCGGCTGCGGCCGCCCGACGATTGATCCGCCGCCGCGCGACGGCTATCGTCGTCCCGATACGGAGGGAGGCGCCGTGAACCCGCGTGCCGTGAGAACCGGATTGGCGATCCTGAGCCTGCTGGCCGCCGCGGTCCCGGCGGCGGCGTCGGACGCGGTCGACCCGCGGCAGTGGGTGTCGCGCAACCTGGCGGTCTGGCCGGCCGACGACGCGCCGACCTTGGCGGAGGATTTCCGCCACCTGGGCCTGACGGTCCGGGTGACCGGGCCGGCCCGCCTGGCCGAGGTGCTGCGGGCCCTCCTGCCGGACGCCGGGGGGCGCGTCCTGGTCCTGGCCGGCGCCGCGGAACTCGACGACGGACGCGATTTCCCGCCGCTGCCGTTGCTGATCGTCGACCCCGCCGGGACCCCCGTGACGACCGATGCGCCGATCGTCCTGATGCCCCGGGCGCCGCGCGGCGACGCCACCGAGGCCGTCCTCGCCCTCGCCCTTTACGTGCTGGACGACGCGCCGCCGGGAACCTCCGCCCGGCTGGCCGAAACGGCCGGCGACAGCGCCGCCCTGGTGGCCCGCCTGACGACCCTCGACGCCGCGGCGGTCGATCCCCTGGCGATCGTGCGCCTGCCGTTCGACGTCGCGGACGCGCCGGCCGTCTACCGGCTGGCGCTCGGTGCCGACGCCGAGGGATCGGACGTCACGGTGACCATCTCGACGCGATGAACCGTGCCGGGATCGAGACAGTCCGCGCGAATAGACCCGCAACGTGGATGGAGTCGCGACGGAGGGGCCGGAAACCGCTTGAACCGCCGAACGGATTGCCGTATTCGGAAGTGCCTGGAGGAAGGGACGTCGACGATGGAAAACGATCGGTCGTTGGTCAACACGAAGGGGTTCAAGGCCCTGCAACGGCTCGTGTTCAACGCCTTCCGGGTCATCCTGGTGGTGTTCGGGGTCCTGCTGCCGCTGATCGGCGGCGCCCGCGAGGCCAATTTCGTGGTGTTCTACGTTCTGGCGGCGATCGCCATGTTCACGGCCACCCGGCTGAAGGGCCCGGACGGCGCCAACATGATCGAGCAGACGTCGCCCGACAAGCGCTACGTCCCGACGGTCGCGCTCCCGTTCATGATCCCCGCCTTCGCCTACGCGATCGGATTGGTGACCGCCTGACCCGACTCGCGTCGGTCGCGATCGGCTCCGGTCCTCCCGTGCCATGAATGCGAAATCGGAGGTTTCCATGAGATGGACGCGGCATGGATTCGGTCGATCCCGCGGCGGCCGTCATGGGCGTGGCGCTCGGCGACGGCGGCGAGGAGGCCCGGGCGACGCTCCTACTGCCAGGGCCGCGCCACGGCGCGGGTTTCCTCGAAGCGGTCGATCCGGGTTTCCTTGGTGAGGGTCAGGCCGATGTCGTCCAGCCCCTCGATCAGGCAGTGCTTGCGGAACGGATCGATGTCGAAGGCGATCGATCCGCCGTCGGGGCCGGTGATGACCTGGTTGACCAGATCGACGGTCACCGTGGCGTTGGCGCCCCGCTCGGCGTCGGCCATCAGTTTGTCCACCTCCTCCCGCGGCAGGCGGACCGGCAGGATCCCGTTCTTGAAACAGTTGTTGTAGAAGATGTCGGCGAACGACGGCGCGACGATCACCCGGATCCCGAAATCGAGCAGCGCCCAGGGCGCGTGCTCGCGCGACGACCCGCAGCCGAAGTTCTCGCCGGCGACCAGGATGGCGGCGTTGCGGTAGGCCGGCCGGTTGAGCACGAAATCGGCGATCTCGTTGCCGTCATCGTCGTAGCGCATCTCCTGGAACAGGTTGACGCCCAGCCCGCTGCGCTTGATCGTCTTGAGGAACAGCTTGGGGATGATCATGTCGGTGTCGACGTTGATCATCGGCAGCGGCGCCGCAACGCCGGTCAGGGTGGTGAATTTCCGCATGTCAGCCAGCTTCCCGAGAGTCAATAAGAGCCCAACTCGAAACCAGTTGAGTGATTTCAGTCGGTTGTGACAAAGCAAATGAGGAAGCACACCATGTGGACCGAAATCACTCGACCTGATTATGTGCGCCGGGGCGGGCGCTACGCAAGCGACATGACCGACCGGGAGTGGGCGGTGATCGAGTCGTTGATGCCGCCGCGCAAGGCGACGGGGCGGTCCCGCACGACGGACCTGCGCGAGGTGATGAACGCCATCCTCTCCATGGCCGCGACGGGCTGCCGGTGGGCGATGCTACCGAGGGACTTTCCGCCGCCCTCGACGGTGCAGCGCTCTTTCTATGCGTGGCGGTCCGCCGCGCGTGTCGGAGGCATGGACCGGCAAATTCTCAGGGACTGGGTGCTGCGGTTCAATGGCGAGGATCCGGACGGGCTTGTCGATCGCTGGTCCGGGGGACCGAAGTCGCGGTTGACGGCGGCACGGAAAGAGGAATTGGCGCGGCTTGTCGAGGCGGGTCTTCTCGGCCCGCCGGCGAAGGCAGCCGGCCCTCGATCAGATCGGAAACGGATTGGCGCGTGCGCATCGATGCCGGTACTCTTTTCGTCATGGGGTGGGTCCTCCTGCTGGCCAGGTCGCCGCCAACCGATCCAGCGGTCTCAGATGAGCTTCGACAGGAGGCACCCCAGCTCATGTTTCCAGCAATGTTAGGACTTCACCACCGTGAGGTGGGTCCGTTGTCGCGTCATGGAATAGGCGCGCATTCCCGGTTGGAGAACAATCCGTCATGCACGATCCCTACATCGAAGCCCTGATCCGCATTCACGAGGGCCTGCCCCGCAAGGGGCCGGGCGCCGACGCCCTGTCCCGCGCCATCGCCGACCGGATCGCCCCGATGCTGCCCGACCGGCCGGAGATCGCCGACCTGGGTTGCGGCAACGGACACACCGCGCTCCTTTTGGCGGACCGTCTCGGCGGCCGGGTCACGGCGGTCGATTTCGCCGAACCGTTCATCGACGAACTGCGGCGGACCCTGGACGGCCATCCCCTGGCCTCCCGCGTCACGCCGCGGCTCGGCGACATGGGCGATCCGCCGGGCGTCGCCGAGGCCGGCCTCGACCTGATCTGGTCGGAGGGCGCCCTGTTCGCCATCGGCGTCGAGACCGGGCTGGCCGCCTGGAAGCGGCTTCTGAAACCCGGCGGGCTGCTGGTCTTCTCGGAGGCCTGCTGGTTCACCGACCGGCCGTCCGACGCGGCGGCGGCGTTCTGGGCCGCCGCCTATCCGGACATCCAGACCGAGGCGGTGACCGTCGCGCGGGCCGAACGGGCCGGCTATCGCCGTCTGTTCACCGAGCGGCTGTCCCATGAGGCCTGGTGGACCAGCTACTTCGATCCGCTGCGGGCGCGGCTGGACCGACTCGAACCGGAGGCGGCGTCCGACAGCCCGCTGGCCCGGGCGATCGCCGACGCGCGGGCCGAGCAGGAGATGTACCGGCGTCACGGGACCGACTACGGCTACACCTTCTTCGTCCTGCGAAAGGCGTGATTCGGCCACCGGTCACCGCGGCAGGGCGACGGTCACCACCAGGCCGCCGCCCGGCCGGTCGCCGAGCGTGATCTCGCCGCCGTGCCGGTGCACCACGTTGCGTACCACCGCGAGGCCGAGGCCGCTGCCGCCGGTCTCGCGGCTGCGCGACGCCTCGAGGCGGAAGAACGGCCGGAACACCTCCTCGCGGCGATCCTCCGGGATGCCGGGGCCGCGGTCGGCCACCGTCACCTCGACCCGGTCGGGGCGGTCGCGCAGCC
Organism: Magnetospira sp.; assembly: GCA_028277325.1. Taxonomy (GTDB): domain Bacteria; phylum Pseudomonadota; class Alphaproteobacteria; order Rhodospirillales; family Magnetospiraceae; genus JANQGL01. The sequence goes on along the minus strand of JANQGL010000048.1, from coordinate 8,475 downwards.
GCACGTCGGCCCGTCCGCCGTACTTGACGGCGTTGTCCAGCAGGTTGCCGAAGGCCCGCTTCAAGGCCCCGGGGCGGCAGGTCAGCACCGCGCTGTCCGGCCCCGCGTAGGCGCAGGCCCTCCCGGTGTCGGCCAGGTCGTCGCACAGGCTGCTGAGCAGGCTGGCCAGGTTGACCCGGTCGGTCGGCTCGTCGGCCGCGTCGTCGCGCGCGAACGACAGCGTCGCGTTCAGCATCGCGGTCATCTCGTCCAGGTCGGCCCGCGCCTTGTCGCGCTGTTCCGGGTCGGCGATGTACTCGGCGCGCAGGCGCAGTCGGGTGAGCATGGTCCTGAGGTCGTGGGAAATGGCGGCGATCATCAGGGTGCGGTCGGCCACGAACCGCTGCAAACGGGCCTGCATGCGGTTGAAGGCACGGGCCGCGCGGCGCATCTCCGGAGCCCCGGACTCCGCCACCGGCGGCGCGTCCAGGTCGCGCCCCAGGCGGTCCGCCGCCGCCGTGAAGCGGCTGAGCGGCCGGGTCAGGCGGCGCGCCACCAGGTAGGCGAACACCGCCGCCAGCAGGGCGGCGGCCAGGTTCCAGGCGACGACCCGCCACAGCCAGCCGGCCGCCGGATCGGGAATCGACGCCTCGAACAGGGCCCACCCGCCGTCCAGCAGCGGCACCCCGATCATCGCCTTCATCTGGCCGCTCAGCACGTCCGGACCGGCGTCGATGGACGGGCAGGCGCCGGGAATCCTCGGATCGCAGGCCGGCAGCGGATGTCTCGGACGTTCGCCGCGCGCGCCGTCACGACGGTGCCAGGGGTGGCGCCCCTCGCGCGGCGGGAGAGGCGGCGGTCCCCAGGCGAAGGCGACCCGGATATCGCGCCCCGCAAGCCGTTCGCCCAGATGCCGCGCGATGGCGGCGCGAAGCTTCGGCGGACCGAAGGTGAATTCCAGATCGGGGGCCTCGCCGATCAGGCGCACCCGCAGGGTGGGGCTGTTGACGGCGCCGAGCAGCCCGTAGCGCAGGCGGTCGTCGTCCACCCGATCCAGCAGGCGGGTGGTCATCACGATGCGGCGCACGGTGGCGCGCTCGAACACGTCCCGCGTGGCGCCGTGGCGTTCCTTCATCCACAGCCCCACCAAGGCCGCCTGGACGGCGATCAGGGCGATCAGCAGGACCAGGGCGACCCGCCCGGCGAGACCCAAGTTCGGCACCAGACGGCGGGTCCGGGTCATGCCCGGGCCACCGGCACGGCCATCATGTAGCCGCCGCCGCGAATCGTCTTGATGAGGGTGGGGTTGGCCGGGTCGGGCTCGATCTTGCGGCGCAGGCGCGACAGCTGCACGTCGACGCTGCGGTCGAACGGCGCCGCCTCGCGGCCCTTGGTGAGGTCGAGCAGTTGGTCGCGGTTGAGCACCCGCTGCGGATGGGTGGCGAAGGCGGCCAGGAGGTCGTATTCGCCGGCGCTCAGCGCCACCAGCACGCCCTCCGGATCGCGCAGTTCGCGCCGCGCGGTGTCCAGCCGCCAGCCCTCGAACACCAGGCAGGCGCCGTCGCCGGGCACCGCCGGGGGCTCGGCCGACGGGCCGCTGCGCCGCAGGACGGCGCGGATGCGGGCCAGCAGCTCGCGCGGATTGAACGGCTTCGGCAGATAGTCGTCGGCGCCCATCTCCAGGCCCACGATGCGGTCGGTCTCGTCGCCCAGCGCGGTCAGCATGATCACCGGCTGCGACCCGGCGGCGCGCAGCTCGCGGCACAGGGTCAGGCCGTCCTCGCCCGGCATCATCACGTCGAGGATCACCAGGTCGAACCGGCCGGTCCGCAGGCGCCGGCGCATCGCCCCGCCGTCGGCCGCCGACTCCGCGCGCATCCCGTGACCGCGCAGGAACCGGGTCACCAGATCGCGGATCTCGCGGTCGTCGTCGACGATCAGGATATGCGGCGGACGATCGGTCATACGGTGGATTATAGGAAGACGGCCGCGGCGCGGTGGAAGAATTTTGTAACGCTCCGTTTCAGGGGCCGCCCCCGGAAACCCGGCGTTACCAAAACCCCCCGGCGCCGAAACAGCCCGGTTACCGAGCCGTCCCATGCTTGGAGGCGTTGACGGCGCGTGCCGTCGTCCCACCCCCAACCGATCAAGGACCACACACCATGAAACGTCGCACCCTCGTCATCGCCTCCGTCACCGCCGCCGTGCTGATCGGCGCCACCGCGGTGGCCACCGCCCGCCCCGGCAGCTGGAACGACTGCATGCCCGGCGGCAAATCCGGGTTCATGCCGCACAACGGCGACCGCGTGACCATGGCCTGCACCGGCGGCCTGCAGAAGAAATTCTCGTTCATGCTCGGCCGGGCGGCCGCGACCCTGACCCTGACCGAGGACCAGCAGGCCAGGCTGGCCGCCGCCCGCGCCGCCGTCGACGGCAGCCACGCGGCGACCCGGGCCACCTGCGCCGAAATCGATTTCTCGACCCCGGCCGCGTCGCCGGTCGAGCAGATGCGGCGTATCGAGGTCGGTCTCTCGGCCGCGACCCAGGCCATCCAGGCGATCAACCCGGCGGTGACCGACTTCTTCACCTCCCTCTCGCCGGAGCAGCAAAGCCAGCTTCAGCCGCAGCCGCGGCGCGGTTGGCGTCGCTGATCCGGCCGGACGGCACCGGCCCCGCGCGCCCTCTCTCCGGCGTCCCGCGGGGCGGTGCCGTCCACGGGATCCCTTGCCGCGACCAGGCGGACAGAAGGCTGTCGCTGAGCGCCATCGGGAAGCCCGTCGAGCTCGCCTCTCTCAAGTCGCTCCCGGACAGCTCCGGCGAAGGTCCGGGCGGCGGCGTTGAGGGCGCCGGAGAGGGGTCCCTTGCGATGCGCGAGGCGTTCGATGACCGCGCGCGCCCGATCCGAGGCATGGGCGAGCTTCTGGTTGGCGGCGGTGGCGAGCTTGTTGCCGGTCCGCGCTGATCAGGCGACCAGAGAGGCCTTCAGCCCCCCCGCCACCTGTTCGCGCGTCGCCTGGGCCAGCGCCTTGCGGTTGGCGAAGGTCCGGGCCTCCATCGGCGGATGGAAGGTGATCTCCACCGTGGCGCCCTTCTGCCCGAACACGGCCAGGAAGTGCGGCATCAGGGTCATGTCGCCGTACCAGCCGTACAGGGCGTGGCGCAGGCCCTGGATCGGCCGCCCGTCGGCCAGCCGGGCGTAGGCGATGGTCATCGGCTGCACCATCAGGCGGCTGCCGTCCGGCAACGCGTCGGTGACCCCGAACAGGGCCGACTTGAAGGGCAGCACCTCGGCACCGCGGCTGCTGGTGCCCTCCGCGAACAGGATCAGCGGCTCGCCGTCCATCAGGCGGTGCGCCAGCTCCTCGCGTTGCGCCCGCGCCTTGGCCGGCACCCGCTCGATGAAGACGGAGCAGGAAATGCGGGCCAGGAACCCGAACAGGGGCCAGTCGCGCACCTCCGCCTTCGAGATGAAGGCGGCGTCGGTGACCCCGCCGAGCAGCGGGATGTCCAGATACGACACGTGGTTGGAGACCAGGAGCAGCGGCCGGTCCTCGGCCTGCGACCCGCGCACCACCACCTCGAGGCCGATGATGCGCCCGACCAGCCGGTACCAGAAGCCGGCGAACGGGCGGCGGACCGGCCGGCCGAGCGGGAACAACAGGAGGTACACCGGCAGGCAGACCGCCAGCGACAGCCCGAACAGCAGCAGCCGATAGGAAATCCGGACCTTGGACGATGGCGAGTCGCCGAGCGCGCGGCCGTGGTCCGCGGTCGCCGAGCCGTCCCTCATGCGGCCACCATGTCCTCCCGGGCATTGTAGTGGCGGCGGTACTTCTCGGTCAGCAGGTCGGTCTTCACCACCACGCAGATATCGGTGGTGTTGAACTGGTGATCGACCACCGCGCCATCGCCGACGAACCCGCCGAGCCGCAGGTAGCCCTTGATCAGCGGCGGCAGTTCGCCCATCGCGGCGCGGTCGCCCGCCTCGCCGGCCGGCTCCCGGTGCATGTCCACGTAGAGGGCGTCGAGCGCCCGCGGCCGCAGCCCGACCGGCGCCAGGTGATGGTGGTAGAGGTAGGACAGCGGAAGGCTCAGGCTGTCGGGCGAGGTGCCGTGGAAGCTGGCGCAGCCGAACAGGAGCTTGATGTCGTGCTGATGGATGTATTCGGCGATGCCGCCCCACAGCATCTGCATGACGGCGCCGCTGCGCGCCTCGGAATCGACGCAGGAGCGCCCCACCTCCACCGTCTCGTCGGGATAATTGATGAGGTCCGAGAGATCGTATTCCTGTTCGGAGTAGAATCCGAAATTCTCCAGGGCCACGCTCTTGCGCAGCATCCGGTAGGTGCCGACCACCCAGGGCAGGTCGCCGCTCTTCTCGCGGTCGATCACCAGCAGGTGGTCGCAGACGGCGTCGAAATCGTCGAAGTCGCGTCCCAGGCGCGCCATCTCGACGGTCGGCTGCGCCCCCATCTCCTCGTAGAAGACACGGTAGCGCAAGGCCTGCGCGGCGCGCACCTCGGCCTCGGTCTCGGCCAGTCGAACCCGGAAACTGCTTTCCTTGGATGTCTTCACGTGCCCTCCTGATTCTTCCCGCTTGGGAACGTCCGTTCCGGGTCCCGGCGGCTTCCCCACAAGCCTTACGCGCCGAATCCCCCCGCGGATGCGTCCGCGTTCCGGTCATCCATTGTGACAACTCGGCGGCAGAATGCAACGTTCCGGTCGCGACTCCGCCGCCAACTGTCGAAACTCAATATGACCAGTGTCACGTGTCATTTGTATGACAATGCGAAAAAAGGTTTCCCAACAATCAGTTACGAGCCAACCCCGAACCCTCGATCGGCCAGGCACCCCTGGGGGATCGCCGGTGCCCGATCGCCGGCCCGGCCGGTGAGGCGGCGACTCCCGCCGGACCGGGGCGGTCCAGGGAGGCCGCCCCGGTCCGAAAGCCGCGTCACCGGGTCGGCACCGGGACGTCGCCCGAATAGTCGTAGAAGCCCTTGCCGGTCTTGCGGCCGTACCAGCCGGCCTCGACGTATTTCACCAGCAGCGGGCAGGGCCGGTACTTGGTGTCGGCCAGCCCCTCGTGCAGCACGTTCATGATCGCCAGGCAGGTGTCCAGGCCGATGAAGTCGGCCAGTTCCAGCGGCCCCATCGGATGGTTGGCGCCGAGCTTCATCGCGTTGTCGATGCTCTGCACCGAACCGACGCCCTCGTAGAGGGTGTAGACCGCCTCGTTGATCGCCGGCAGCAGGATGCGGTTGACGATGAAGGCCGGGAAGTCCTCGGCGCTGACCGCCGTCTTGCCGAGCTTGGCGGTCAGGTCGATGATGGCCTCGTAGGTGGGATGGTCGGTCGCGATGCCGCGGATGATCTCGACCAGCTTCATGACCGGCACCGGATTCATGAAATGCATGCCGATGAACTTGCCGGGCCGGTCGGTCTTGGCGGCCAGGCGGGTGATCGAGATCGACGAGGTGTTCGACGCGACGATCGCCTCCGGCTTGAGCACCGGGCACAGGGCGTTGAACAGGTCGCGCTTGATGTGCTCGATCTCGCTCGCCGCCTCGATCACCAGGTCGCAGTCGGCGAACAGCGACATCTCGGCCCCGGTCTCGACGCGGGCCAGCGCCGCCTCCATGTCGTCGGCGCTGATCCGCCGCTTGGTCACCTGCCGTTCCAGGTTCTTGCGGATGCTGGCGACGCCGCGGTCCGCGACCTCCTTGCTGACGTCCGACATCCGGACATCAAAGCCGGACACCGCGCAGACCTGGGCGATCCCGTTGCCCATCTGCCCGGCCCCGATCACGCCAATGGTGTTGATCATCGTTTGTTGCTCCGTACCCCTGATTGTCGACGTCACCCGTCGAGGCGGTCGGCCAGTTGCGGCAGCGCCTCGAACAGGTCCATGACCAGGCCGTAATCGGCGACCTGGAAGATCGGCGCCTCCTCGTCCTTGTTGATGGCGACGATGACCTTGGAATCCTTCATGCCCGCCAGATGCTGGATGGCGCCGCTGATGCCGACCGCGAGATACAGCTCCGGCGCCACGATCTTGCCGGTCTGGCCGACCTGCAGGTCGTTGGAGACGAACCCGGAATCGACCGCGGCGCGGCTCGCCCCCACGGCCGCGCCCAGCTTGTCGGCCAGCGTCTCCAACAGCCTGAAGCTGTCGCCCGACCCCATCCCGCGGCCGCCCGACACGACCACCCGGGCGGCGGTCAGTTCGGGGCGCGCCGACCGCGTCAGTTCCTGACCCACGAAGCGCGACAGGTCCTGCCCGGCGGCCGCCGGCAGGGTCTCCACCGAGGCCGCGCCGCCCTCGGCCGGGGCCGCCTCGAACGCGGTGCCGCGCACCGTGATCACCTTCACCGGATCGGCCGAGCGGACGGTGGCCAGGGCGTTGCCGGCGTAGATCGGGCGCACGAAGGTCTCGCCGTCCTCGATGCCGCAGATATCGGAGATCTGCGCCACGTCGAGCAGCGCCGCGACGCGCGGCAGGACGTTCTTGCCGGTCGTGGTGGCCGGCGCCAGAAGATAGGCGTAGCGCTCGGCCAGGCCGACCAGCAGCGGCGCCAGGGCCTCGGCCAGAGGATGCGCGTAGGCCGCGTCGTCGCACAGCAGGACCTTTTCGACCCCGTCCACGCGCGCCGCCGCGTCGGCCGCCGCGCCGCAGCCGGTGCCGGCCACCAGCACCTGCACCGGGCCGAGCGCGCGGCCGGCGGTCACCGTGTGCAGGGTGGCGGGCTTGAGGGTTTCGTTGTCGTGTTCGGCAACCACCAGGACGGCCATCTCAGATCACCTTCGCTTCGGTCTTCAGCTTGTCGATCAGCGCGTCGACGCTGTCCACGCGCACCCCGGCCTTGCGTTTCGGCGGCTCGGTGACCTTCAGCGTGGTCAGGCGCGGCGTCACGTCCACCCCCAGGTCGTCGGGGGCCAGGGTGTCGATCGGCTTCTTCTTCGCCTTCATGATGTTGGGCAGCGAGGCGTAGCGCGGCTCGTTGAGGCGCAGGTCGGTGGTCACCACGCAGGGGACCTGGAGGGCGACCGTCTCCAGGCCGCCGTCGATCTCGCGGGTCACCGTCGCCGTGCCGTCGGCGGTCTCCAGCCTGGAGGCGAAGGTGCCCTGCGGCCAGCCCAGGAGGGCGGCCAGCATCTGGCCGGTCTGGTTGCAGTCGTCGTCGATCGCCTGCTTGCCGAGGATCACCATGTCCGGCGCCTCCCTGTCGACCAGCGCCTTGAGGAGCTTGGCCACCGCCAGCGGCTGCAGCTCGGCCCCGGTCTCGACCAGGATGCCCCGGTCGGCGCCCATGGCGAGCGCCGTGCGCAGGGTTTCCTGGCACGGCTTGACACCCATCGACACCGCGATCACCTCGGCCGCCGTGCCCGCCTCCTTGAGGCGCACCGCCTCCTCGACCGCGATCTCGTCGAACGGATTCATCGACATCTTGACGTTGGCGGTCTCGACCCCGGTGCCGTCGCCCTTGACCCGGATCCGCACGTTGTAGTCGATCACCCGCTTGACCGCCACCAAGACCTTCATGGCCATCCCAGTCCTCTTTTGTTCCTTATATCACAGTGTTTTTCGCGCTTGCACAATAGGCCCAACCGGCGCCGCGAGTCAACGCGCCGCCGGGACTCCGGCCCCTCTCCCGCCGGCTCAGGCGCGCCGGCGGTCGGCCAGTTCGGGGAACAGGGCGGCGAGCCCGCGGCGCGACGCGGCGGCCACCCCGCGTTCGGTGATCAGGCCGCTGACCAGCCGCGCCGGGGTGACGTCGAAGGCGTAGTTGGCGGCCGGGCTGCCCTGCGGCGTGACCCGCACGGTGGCGGTGCCGCCGTCCCCGGTGGCGCCCCAGAGGTGGGTGACCTCGGTGGCGTCGCGCTCTTCGATCGGGATGTCGCGCAGCCCGTTGGCGATCGTCCAGTCGATGGTCGGGCTGGGCAGGGCGACATAGAACGGCACTCCGTTGTCGTGCGCCGCCAGGGCCTTCAGGTAGGTGCCGATCTTGTTGCAGACGTCGCCGTCCGACGTGGTGCGGTCGGTGCCGACGATGCACAGGTCCACCTCGCCGTGCTGCATCAGGTGGCCGCCCACGTTGTCGACGATGCAGGTGTGCGGCACCCCGTGCTGGCCCAGCTCGTAGGCGGTCAGGTTGAAGCCCTGGTTGCGCGGCCGCGTCTCGTCGACCCAGACGTGGACCGGGATGCCGGCGTCGTGCGCCTTGTAGATCGGCGCCGTGGCGGTGCCCCAGTCCACGGTGGCCAGCCAGCCGGCGTTGCAGTGGGTCAGGATGTTGAGCCGCCCGCCGGCCCCGCGCTTCTCCTCCCAGATGTCGCGGATCAGCATCAGGCCGTTGTCGCCGATCGCCGAGCAGATCGCCACGTCGGCGTCGGCGATCTCGGCCGCCCGCGCGTAGGCCGCCTCGACCCGCGCCCCCGCGGACAGCGGGGCCAGCAGCCGACGCTGCTCGTCGACGCCCCAGCGCAGGTTGACCG
>JANQGL010000011.1 GCA_028277325.1 Magnetospira sp. | reverse complement strand
TGGTCCCGGCGTCCGCGCGCCAGACGGCCGCCATCGTCCGCCTGACCGGCGACGATCCGCTGAAGGACCCGGCGGTGATCGACCGGGTGGTCGGGACGTTCCTCACCGCCGACGGCACCCTCGACTGCGTCAGCAACACCATCCGGCCGACCTTCCCGGAGGGCCAGGACGCCGAGGTGGTCTCCCTGCGCGCCCTGCTGGAAGCGGACCGCGCGGCCGCCGATCCCTATGAGCGCGAACATGTCACGCCGTTCTTCTATCGCCACCCGGACCGTTTCCGGCTGTGCAACGTGACCCACCACCGCGACCTGTCGAACCGCCGCTGGACTCTGGACACCGAGGCCGATCTGGCGTTCCATCGCGCGGTGCTGGCCGAATTCGCGGACGGCGCCCTGCCGGACATGGAGGCGGTGCTTGACGTGCTGGACCGGCGTCCCGACATCGGGTTATTGAACGCCACGGAACACCGCAGCGACCGCTACCGCTGAGCGAGACCTGACCGAACGGCCCGGCCCGCGGGCCGGCGCAACGAGGGACACCCGCCCATGTTCGACACGCCCAGGAAATCGGACCGCAAGGTGGTGCTGATCCACCCCGGCATGGTGACCGACGACTACAGCTACGTGCCCTTCGAATCGATCTTCCTCGGCCGATTCCTGGAGCGCAACGGCTACCGGGTGGAGATCATCGATCAGCGGGTCGACCGCGACTGGGAGGCCCGCTTCAACGCGGTCAGGAGCGACGCCCTGTTCGTCGGCCTGACGGTGATCACCGGCCCGCAGATCGGGTTCGCCCTCAAGGCCTCCGAACGGTTACGCCAACTGGCCCCCGACCTGCCCATCGTGTGGGGTGGCTGGCACGTGACCTTCGTGCCGGAAAGCGCCATCGGACATCCGCTGGTCGATTACGTGATCTGCGGGATCGGCGAGTTGAAGATCCTGCAATTCTGCCACTGGCTGGAAGGCGGACGCAAGGGGCGCCTGGATATCGAGGGTATCCTCTACGAGGGCGGCCGCACCGATTACACGCCGCAGAAGGAACGCTACGAAGACCTCCCGGCCATGCCGGCCTATCACCTGATCGACCTGGAGAAATACCGCAGCCCGCGCAACGTCTGCGGGGTGATCACCTCGCGCGGCTGCCCGTTCCGCTGCGGCTTCTGTACCATCGCGCAGATTTCCTTCCTGACCCGGCCGAAGGACAGCGTGGCCGACGAGGTGTCCTATCTGGTCGGTGACAAGGGATTCGAGGAGATCATGTTCGCCGACGGGCTGTTCTTCGCGCAGCGCAGCCGGGTGCTGCAGCTTATGGACGAAATCGAGGATCGCGGCCTCAAGTTCAAGTGGAAGTGCTCGATCCGCCCCGAGACCCTGCGCCGGTGGAGCGACGCCGAGATGCAGCGCCTGATCGACAACGGCCTCTATTTCCTGTTCACCGGCGTCGAGAGCGGCTCCGAGACCATGCTCGGCCGCATCCAGAAGGATGCCGACGTGGACGACGTTTACTACACCGCCGAGCGCAGCGGGCAGCTCGGACTGGGCCTCACCATGTCGTTCATGAGCGGCCTGCCGCACGAGACGGTGGACGACCTCAAGGCCTCCGAGGCGGCGATCCGCCGGATCATCGAACTCAATCCGCGCGCGGTGCTGCTCAATCCCATCTACCAGCCGGTGCCCGGCGCCCCGACCTACGACGAGATGATCAGGCTCGGCTGGAAGGCGCCGGAGACCCTGGACGAATGGGAAGAGCGCATCGACTACAACCTGACCATCGACGACATCGATCCGTTTCCCTGGATGAGCCGCGCCGAGTTCGACGAGTACAAGGCCGTGTACAAGGATTCGATCCTGTTCGATCGCCGCCTGGTCGACGTCTACACCAAGCAATAGGTTCCCTGCCCATGGACTCCGCCCGCCGCCCGACCCTCCGGCGCGTCTCCGAGCTGGAGCGGCGCTACGTGTCCGAATGCCTCGACCACGGGTTCGAGACCTCCAAGGGCTCGGTGTTCTGCACCCGGCTGGAGACCGCCTTCGCCGAGCGCCTGGGGATGGACTACGCGATCTCCTTCGTCAACGGCACCGCCACCATGCACGCCGCCCTGGAGGCGGCCGGGGTGGGGCCCGGCCACGAGGTGATCGTGCCGCCGCTGACCATGGCCTCGACCGCCTTCGTCGCCCTGCAGGCGCATGCGGTGCCGGTGTTCGCCGACGTCGACCCGGAGACGTTCCAGATCGATCCGGCCAGCATCCGCGACCGCGTCACCGAGCACACCCGGGCCATCATCCCGGTCGCCCTCTACGGCCTCGCCCCGGAGATGGACGCGATCATGGACATCGCCAGGGAATTCGACCTGGTGGTGATCGAGGACGACGCGGAGGCGATCACCAACACCTACAAGGGCCGCCAGATCGGCACCATCGGCCACATGTCCAGCTTCTCGTTCCAGAGCTCCAAGCACCTGGCCAGTGGCGAGGGCGGCATGGTCGTCACCAACGACGAGGACCTGGCCGACAGGGTGCGCCGGTTCAACTCGCTGGGCTACGCCGGGGTCGGCTCAAGGAAGGGCAGGATCACCAAGACCGACATCCAGGACCCGACCTATGCCCGCCACGTCTCGCACGGCTTCAATTACCGGATGCCGGAACTCTGCGCCGCGGTCGCCCTGGCGCAGGTGGAACGGATGCACGAACTCGTCGGGCGCCGCGTCGAGGTGGCGGAGTTGTTCCTCGGCGTGCTCAAGGACTGCGCCTGGATCGTCCCCCAGAAGACGCCGGCCCACTGCACCAACTCCTACTGGACCCTGGTCGCCCGGATGGAACACCCGGACATCACCTGGCACCGGTTTCGCGACGCCTTCGTGGCCAACGGCGGCGACGGCATCTACGCGGCGTGGCGGCTGACCTACCTGGAGCCCATGTTCGCCGACGGCTGCCCGGTGCGGCACCCGGCCTACCGGGGCACCTACCAGACCTACGCCCCCGGCCTGTGCCCCAACGCCGAGGCGGTGCAGCCCAAGCTGCTGCAGTTCAAGACCAACTACTGGGACTGGTCGGAGGCCGAGAGGCAGGCCGACGTGCTGGCCAAGACCATCGCCCACTTCTCCTGACCCCGCGGATTCCCCCATGACCCTTCTCGTGACCGGCGCCACCGGCATGCTCGGCCAGGCGCTGATGGCCGAGGCGCGCACGCGCGGACGTCCGGTCCTCGGCCTGGCCCGCTCGGGCGCCGACATCCCCTGCGACATGACGGACGACGCGGCGCTCGCGCAGGCGTTCGAGGCGCACCGCCCATCGACGGTCGTGCACACGGCGGCGATGATCGACATCGCCCAGTGCGCGCGCGAGCCCCTGGCCGCCTGGACCATCAACGGCCGCGCGGTGTCGGTGCTGGCGGAGCTTTGCCGCCGCCACGCCGTCAAGCTGATCCATGTCTCGACCGAGCACTACTTCACCGGCGACGGCACCGCCCGCCACGACGAGGCGGCGCCGGTGCGCCTGGTCAACGACTACGCCCGCCAGAAATACGCCGCCGAGCATTTCGCGCTGACCTGCCCCGGCGCCGTCGTGGCGCGCACCAACCTCGTCGGCCTGCGCGGCTGGGAGAAGCCGACCTTCGCCGAATGGGTCCTCAAGGCGGTCGCCGAGGACGCCGAGTTCTCCCTGTTCGAGGACGCCTACGGCTGTTCCATCGATGCCTGGCGGTGCGCCGGGGTGCTTCTGGACCTTTCGGACAAGAATGCCGAGGGGGTGTTCAACGTGGGGTCGCGCGACGTGTTCTCGAAGGCCGACTTCATCCGCGCGGTGGCGCGGGCCCGCGGCCGCACCCTCACCCGCGCCCGGTCGGGCAGCGTCCGCGAACTGAGCGTGCCGCGGGCCGAGAGTCTGGGCCTGGACACCAGCAAGGTCACGGCGGCGGTGGGCTATCCCATGCCGAGCCTGGAGGAGGTGGCGCGGGCGGTCGTCGATCACTGGAGGAAGACGCCATGAGATACGACACGCGGCTGTCCATCGCCGGGCGCGAGATCGCCCTCGACGCCCCGACCTATTTCATCGCCGACATCGCGGCCAACCACGACGGCGACCCGGAGCGCGCCAGGGCGCTGATCCACCTCGCCAAGCAGGCCGGCGCCGACTGCGCCAAGTTCCAGCATTTCCTGGCCAGGAACATCGTGTCCGACTACGGCTTCAAGGCGATGGGCGGCCGGCAGAGCCACCAGTCGAAATGGAATAAGTCGGTGTTCGAGATCTACGAGCAGTACCACTGTCCCCGCGACTGGACCGACATGCTGGTCGCCGAATGCCGGGCGGCCGGCATCGACTTCATGACCACGCCCTACGACTTCGCGGCGATCGACGCCTTCGCCGGTCCGGTGCCGGCCTTCAAGGTGGGCTCCGGCGACCTTTCGTGGCCGGAGAGCCTGGAGCGCATGGCGCGCACCGGCAAGCCGATCCTGCTGGCCACCGGCGCCTCGACCATGGACGAGGTGGAGCGCGCCGCGGAAACCATCCTCGCCCACAACCGCCAACTCTGTCTCATGCAGTGCAACACCAACTACACGGCGGCTTTGGAGAACTTCGCGAGCATCAACCTGAACGTGCTCCGGACCTACGCCCTGCGCTGGCCGGGGATGGTGTTGGGGCTGTCCGACCACACCCTCGGCCCCGCCACGGTGCTGGGCGCCGTGGCGCTCGGGGCGCGGGTGATCGAGAAGCACTTCACCGACGACAACGCCCGCGAGGGACCGGACCACCACTTCGCCATGAATCCCGCCACCTGGCGCGACATGGTGGACCGCACCCGGGAATTGGAACTGGCGCTTGGCAGCGGCATCAAGCGGGTCGAGCCCAACGAGCGGGACACCGTGGTGATCCAGCGCCGGGCCATCCGGGTGCGGGCCGACCTCCCCGACGGCCTGCCGGCCGGGACGGTGCTGGCGCCGGAGCACCTGGAGGTGCTGCGCCCCTGTCCGCGCGACGGTTTCGCCCCCTACGACATGGACAGGGTGCTGGGCCGGACCCTGACCCGCCACCTGCCGGCCGGCGACCATCTGCGGGCGGCGGACCTGGCCTGACCCGATGGGCCTGTCGCTCGGCATCATCATCCCGGCCCTCGACGAGGCGGCCACCATCGCCGAGGTGGTCGGCAAGGCGAAACCGTTCGGCGTCGTGATCGTGATCGACGACGGCTCCACCGACGCCACCGCCGAGACGGCCCACGCGGCCGGGGCGGTGGTGGTGTCGCACGGGACCAACCGGGGCTACGAGGCGGCGCTGGAGTCCGGCTTCGCGGCCGCCGAGCGGCTGCACTTGGACGCGGTGGTCACCCTGGACGCCGACGGCGAGCACGATCCGGCGATCCTGGGCGCCTTCGCCGACCGGCTGACCGAGGTGCCGCTGGTGCTGGGAGTCCGGCCGCGCAAGCAGCGCCTGGCCGAGACGGCCATGGGCTGGGCGATCCGACGGCGCCACGGGGTCGACGACATCCTGTGCGGCATGAAGGGCTACCGGATGGA
>JANQGL010000111.1 GCA_028277325.1 Magnetospira sp. | reverse complement strand
CGAGGAGCGCCCGGTCCTGCTGGCGGCGCTCGGCGCCGATCCGCGCGACGCCCCGGTCGGCCGCCTGCTCCGCGTGCTGCTCGACGCCGACGACGACTGGGCCGGGCACGCCAACGCGCTGTCGTCCGCGCGCGTCGACTGGCCGCAGGTCGACGCCGTGTCGGCGGCGACCGAAAAGCGCTCCCCGCGCCCGGCCCGCTGGGGCGGCTATCCGCCGCCGCCGCGCAGCGCCGACCGCCCCGTCGGGGCGGCCGACCTGATCCGGCGGCGACGCAGCGCCCAGCGGATGGACGGCGCGCGGAGCCTGTCGGCCCATGCGTTCCGGGTGTTGATCGATCGCTTGATGCCGCATCCGGCCCTGCCGCCGTGGGACTCCTTTCCCTTCGAGCCCGCGGTTCATCCGGTGCTTTTCGTGCATCGGGTCGACGGTTTGCCGTCCGGACTCTATCTCCTGGTGCGACAGCCGCGACGGATTCAGGCGTTGCGCGCGGCCACCGCCGGGCAGGGATTCGATTGGGCGCCGGTGCCGGGATTCGGCGCCGCCTTGCGCCGCCTGCGGGCGCCGCTCGATGTCCGGTCGCTGGCCGCCCGCCTGGCCTGCGGCCAGGCCCTGGCGGCCGACGGCGCGCTCGGCGTCGCCATGATCGCCGACTACGCGGCGGTTCTCGAGTCGGAAGGGGCGTGGTCCTATCGCCGCCTGCATTGGGAAGCCGGCCTGCTCGGTCAACTGCTCTACCTGGAGGCCGAGGCGGCCGGTCTGCGGGGAACCGGGATCGGGTGCTTCCGGGACGACTCGGTCCACGCGGCGCTCGGCATCCCGCGCGGCGCCGCCGGCACCTGGCAGAGCCTTTATCATTTCGCGGTCGGCGGCGGGGTCGAGGACCCGCGGTTGCGCGACGAGCCCCCCTATCCCGGCGACTGATCACGCCAGGTACGCGCGGACCGCCGAGTCCGCCCAGCGCAGCCCCAGTTCCAGCACGTAGCCGCCGGCCATGCCGGCCGGCAGCGCCCACAGCATGCGGATCTCCCGCCACCACGACAGCCAGCCGCGCCGGTGGAAATACAGATACAGCAGGGGCGCGCTCCAAAGGGAGTGGACGGCGATCGCGACCACCCCCCCCGTCATGCCGAACAACGTGTACCCGATCGGGAACGTGACGGCGAGGGCCACCACCCGAACCCCCATCTGGATTGCATGTCCGCGCGAATACCCGTCCACCAGCATGGCGGAGGTCTTGGTGTTCTGATAGGTGGCGGCGATGCCGACCGACAGCAGCGCCAGGTAATACCCGGCCGCGTGGTAGCGCGCGTCGTACAGAAGCTCGACCAGCGTATCCGAGGCCACGAGAAGAACCCCGGTCAGGAAGAAGACCAGGCCGTCGAATGCCGTTCGGATCTTGTAGTAGACGGCCTGGAACTGGTTCGGACGCTCGCGCATGATCTCGCCGAGCACCGATACGCCAAGCAGGTTCGCCACCTTTTCGACGGCGAGGCGGATCACCTGAACCAGCATCGTCGCGATGCTGTAGACGCCCAGCTCGGCCGAGGACATCAAGGCGCCGAGCAGGAAACGGTCGCCGACCCGGCTGATGAAGGTCAGGCCCGAGGCGACCAGGAGCCACTTCCCGAAATGAATCAGTTCGTGCAGGGCATCGCGTTCGAGCGCCAGCCCGGGTCGGAACCCGGCCCCCAGGAAATGGCTGCCGAAGGCAACGAGGGCGGACGACAGCATCCCGCCGGCCAGCAAGGCCCAGACCCCGGCGTCCCAACGGGCCAGCAGGATCATCACCGGGATCGCCGCCAACTGGGTCGCGACCTCGATCGCCGTATACCGGGCGATCCGAAGGGTGCGCTGGACCAGGATGGCATCCATCGAGCGCAGACCGTCGAACAGCAGGATCACGCCGCTTGCCGCGAGCACCGGCGGCAGGTCGGGGTGGTTGTAGACCGATCCCGCCGGAACCGCCTCCATCGCCTGCAGGGCCGACACCACCGCGCCGGCAACCAGACACAGCAGGAACAGGACGACCTGGCGGGCAATCTGTAGTGTCCAGGCGGTCCTCAGGAATATCTGATCGTCGCCGCGCTTGCTGCGGATCACCGAGGTGTTGATGCCGACGTCGGACAACATCACGAAACCGAACAGCACCGCCTGGACGATCGCCATGACCCCGAACGCCTCGGGCACCAGCAATCGGGTCATGACCAGATTGGTCCCCAGGCGGATCACGTTCTGGAAAACCAGTTGGGTCCCGGCCAACGTTCCGGCGCCGACGGCACGCCGTTTCAGCGAGGGGCGTTGGACCGGGGCGGCGCCGGCCGTCGGTTCGGGGTCGTTCATGGATGCGGTCTTCCCTGCCTGTCGGCGGCGCGCCGTCGTCACCGCCACCCGTAGCATGCGGACGCCGCCGCCGCCATGCCGAATCCGCACCCCCTGGACGGCGCCGCCGACGGGGTGATACACAGCCCAGGCCGCCCCCCCCTCACCGGCAGGAGGACCGTCCTTGGCCGATCATGCGCAGTCCCGGACTCCCGACGCCCCGCGCGACTTCATCCGCGACATCATCCGCGCCGATCTGGCCTCCGGCCGGGTGCCCGGCGTGGTCACCCGGTTCCCGCCGGAACCCAACGGCTACCTGCACATCGGGCATGCCAAGTCGATCTGCCTCAACTTCGGGCTCGCCGCCGAGTTCGGCGGCCGCTGCCACCTGCGGTTCGACGACACCAACCCGGTCAAGGAGGAAATGGAATACATCGAGTCGATCCAGGAGGACGTGCGCTGGCTCGGTTTCGACTGGGGCGACCACCTCCATTTCGCCTCCGACTACTTCGAGCAGCTCTATGCCTGGGCCGAACACCTGATCGGGCGCGGCCTCGCCTACGTGGACGACCTGAGCGCCGAGGAGATCCGGGCGCATCGCGGCACCCTCACCGAGCCGGGCCGCGAAAGCCCCTACCGCGACCGCCCGGCGGCCGAGAACCTGGACCTGTTCCGGCGCATGCGGGCCGGCGCGTTCGCCGACGGCGCGCGGGTGCTCCGGGCCAGGATCGACATGGCGGCCGGCAACATCAACCTGCGCGACCCGGTGCTCTACCGCATCCTGCACGCCCGCCACCCGCGCACCGGCGACGCCTGGTGCCTCTATCCCACCTACGACTTCACGCACGGCCAGTCGGACGCCCTGGAGCACATCACCCATTCCATCTGCACCCTGGAGTTCGAGGACCACCGGCCGCTCTACGACTGGTTCATCGAGAACCTGCCGGTGCCGTCGCGGCCCCGCCAGTACGAGTTCGCGCGCCTCAACCTCACCTATACCGTGCTGTCGAAGCGCCGCCTGATCCAGCTGGTGAAGGAACGCCGGGTGTCCGGCTGGGACGATCCCCGCATGCCGACGGTGCGCGGCCTGCGCCGGCGCGGCGTGCCGCCGGAGGCGCTGCGCGACTTCGCGGCCCGCATCGGGGTGACCAAGGCCAACGCGACGGTCGACGTGGCGCTGCTCGACCACTGCATTCGCGACCATCTCAACACCCACGCCGAACGCCGCATGGCGGTGCTCGACCCGGTCAGGCTGGTGATCGAGAACTACCCCGAGGACGGCGAGGAATGGCTGGACGCGGTCAACAACCCGGAGGACCCGGCCGCCGGGTCGCGCCGGGTGCCGTTCTGCCGCGTGCTCTACATCGAGCGGGCCGACTTCATGGAGGATCCGCCGAAGAGGTTCTTCCGTCTGGCGCCGGGTCGTGAGGTGCGGCTGCGCTACGCCTATTTCGTCACCTGCACCGGGGTGGTCAAGAACGAGGCCGGCGAGGTCGTCGAGCTGCGCGCCACCTACGATCCGGCGACCCGCGGCGGCGACGCCCCGGACGGCCGCAAGGTCAAGGGGACCCTGCACTGGGTGTCGGCGCGCCACGCCCTGGAGGCCGAGGTGCGGCTCTACGACCATCTGTTCGTCCGCCCCGACCCGGGGGCGGAGGGGGATTGGCTGGACGACCTCAACCCGGAGTCCCTCGCGGTGGTCACGGCACGGGTCGAGCCGTCGCTGGCCGAGGCGGAGGCGGGCCGCGCGGTGCAGTTCGAGCGCCAGGGCTATTTCTGCGCCGACCCGGATTCGTCGTCCGGGCGCCTGGTCTTCAACCGCACCGTGGGCCTGCGGGACTCGTGGGCCAGGATTCAGGCCAGGGAGGGGTAAGGCCGGGCTTCGCGGCGCCTTGGACCTGGAGTTGCCCCCGTTTGAACCGGACAGGCGGCATGAGCGAGGAGGCTTGGGGATATGCCCAAAGACAGGCTTATGTCGGAGGACCACCAGCGCATCGAGGCGGTCACCGGGACGGCATCGGCGCTGGACGACGATGGTGCCCGGATCGCCAACACCTACGACGCGGCGGCCCGCGCCGGGGCGGCCGCCACCGGCATCATCGGCTCCGGCAGGGCGGAATCGGAGATCAGGGGCAGGCGTCGGGCGTCGAACAGCTGGTAATGCCACCATTCGTTCCGGTAGAAGTCCCAGCCGGCGGTGGTCATCAGGCCGATCAGCAGCAGGCGGTTGCGCTCGACCTCGGCCGTCAGGCCGTCGGTCCCGTGGTGCGAACGCCGGGTGAAGGCGTCGAACCCGGTGCCCATGTCCAGTTCGGTGCCCGTTCCGTCGATCAGGGTCAGGTCCAGCGCGGCGCCGCGCGAATGCGGCGAGCCGCGCCGCGGGTCGGCCAGGAACCCGGGGTCCGGGGTGTGCGTCCACAGGACCCATTGCGCCTCGGCCGGCCGGAACGCGTCGAAGATCTTGAGGCGGAGCCCCTGCCGGTCCGCCAGGTCGACCGCCCGGCGGAGCAGGGCCTCGGCCTCCGGATGCAGGTAGCAGGCGGCGCGCCCGTAGACCGGCCGGCCGGTGAAGTTGTCCGGCGTCGCATAGGCGAGGTCGAGGACGACCCCATGGCCGCGGGAGGTGATTTCGATCAGCGGCATGCAACGACCCTGTTGTGGCGGCGGGCATGTCCGCAGTATAGGGCGTCGCCATGAAAAGCGAACCGACGATCCTTGCCTTCGACACCGCGACCGTGGCCTGCTCGGCGGCCCTGTGGCGCGGCGGCCGGGTGCTGGCAAGGCGCGACGCCCGGATGACGCGCGGCCAGGCCGAGGCCCTGCCGCCATCACCCCGCCGATCATCGGCAGCAGGGCCTCGGCCTGGCCGCGCGTCATCCGGGCGTCGCGCCTTGCCAGCACCCGGCCGCCGCGCCACAGGGCCGCCGAGCAGGCCACGGTCGC
>JANQGL010000482.1 GCA_028277325.1 Magnetospira sp. | reverse complement strand
CCCGCCGGTCGGCCTCGCCGCGCAACGGCGGCGACAGCTTGGCGAAGGTGCGGTAGTCGCCGACCGCCAGTTCGTTGAGCGCGAAATAGAACGGCGCGGTCTCGCAGGTGATCCGCAGGCCGCGTGCCTTGGCCCGGCGGATCGCGTCGACGGTGCCGGCCGTGGTGACGTGGGCGATGTGCAGGCGGCCGCCGGTCAGCTCCAGCAGCCGGATGTCGCGTTCCACGAAAATCACCTCGGCCTGCGACGGAATGCCGGCCAGGCCGAGGCGGGTCGCCATCTCGCTGGCGTTGACGACCCCGTCGGCGGCCAGCCGGGGGTCCTCCGGATGCTGCACGATCAGCAGGTCGTAGGTGGCGGCGTACTGCAGGGCGCGGCGCATGGTCGCGGAATCGGCGATCGCCTTGACCCCGTCGGTGAAGGCGACCGCGCCGAACACCGACAGCAGGCCCATTTCGGCCAGTTCTCCGCCGGCCAGGCCCTTGGTCACCGCGCCGTAGGGATAGACCTTGGCGAGTCCCAGCAGACGGGCCCGGCGGGCCACGAACTCGACCACCGAGATGTCGTCGATCACCGGAATGGTATTGGGCAGGCAGACCATGGAGGTCACCCCGCCGGCCGCCGCCGCCTGCCCGGCCGAGGCCAGGGTGCCCTTGTGCTCCTCGCCCGGCTCGCGGATCTGGACCCGCATGTCGATCAGGCCGGGGCACAGGACGTGGCCGTCGCAGTCGACCACCTTCAGGCCCTCCGCCACGCCGTCGGCGAACAGCGACGGACCGAAATCGACGATCTTCTCGCCCTCGGTCAGCAGGGCGCCGGAGCCGTCCAGGTCGCTCGCCGGGTCGATCAGCCGCGCGTTCACGTAGGCGGTCGGCGGCGGCGGCGTATCGGTCACCGACATCAGCGGGCCTCCCGGAGCGGCGGCAGGTTGGCGGCCAGCAGTTCGAGCACCGCCATGCGCACCGCGACCCCCATCTCGACCTGCTCGCGGATCACGCTGCGGCCGATGTCGTCGGCCACCTCGGAATCGATCTCGACGCCGCGGTTCATCGGGCCCGGATGCATGATCAGGGCGTCCGGCTTGGCCGCCGACAGCTTGTCGTAATCGAGCCCGAAGAAATGGAAGTACTCGCGGATGCTGGGGAAGTAGTTGGCCTGCATGCGCTCCTTCTGAAGGCGCAGCATCATCACGATGTCGCAGTCGGCGAGGCCGCGCCGCATGTCGTGGTGCACCTCGACCCCCAGCGCCTCGATGCCGCGCGGGATCAGGGTGCGCGGCGCGATCAGGCGGACCCGGGCTCCCATGGTGTTGAGCAGGTGGATATTGGAGCGGGCGACCCGCGAATGGGTGATGTCGCCGCAGATGGCGACGACGAGGTTGTCCAGGTGCCCCTTGCGGCGGCGGATGGTCAGCGCGTCGAGCAGCGCCTGGGTGGGATGCTCGTGCGCCCCGTCGCCGGCATTGATGACCGCGCTGTGCACCTTTTCGCTCAGCAGCTTGACCGCACCCGACTGGTTGTGACGCACCACCAGGACGTCCGGATGCATGGCGTTGAGGGTCATCGCGGTGTCGATCAGCGTCTCGCCCTTCTTCACGCTGCTGGTCGGCACGTTCATGGTGATCACGTCGGCGCCCATGCGCTGCGCGGCGGCGTCGAACGACGTCCGGGTGCGGGTCGACTCCTCGAAGAACAGGTTGATGATGGTGCGTCCGCTCAGCAGATGGCGCTTCTTGTTGGCCTGCCGGTTCTGGGTGACGTAGACCTCCGAGCGGTCCAGAATAAGGGAAATCTCGAGCGGCGAGAGGCCTTCGATCCCGAGCAGATGGCGGTGCGCGAACACCCGATTGGCGTCAGACTCGTTCATCGGGGGCGAGCATACCCTCAGCGGGGAGTCGCGGCAACGCCCCTTGCCGCCGCCGCGGCGTCATTCGAGCAGCAGGATCACGACCGGCAGGGTCGCCGTGGCGGCCAGGGTGGTGGCGGTGATGATGCCGGCCATCAGCCGCTCGTCGCCGCCCAGGGCGCGGGCCAGGATATAGGCGTTCGGCGCCCCCGGCATGGCGGCCCAGATCACCGTCACGGCCAGGGTCAGGCCTTCCATGCCGAGCCCCAGGCAGACGCCGTACATCACGGCCGGCATCCCCAGGAGCTTGATCGCCGAGGTCGCCCCGACGACGCTCCCGGCGGCGCGCGCCGCCCGCAGGTCGAGCCCGGCGCCGATCGCCAGCAGGGCGACCGGCAGCGCGGCGCGCGCCAGCACCTCCAGGAACGGATCGACGAGCGGCGGCAGGCCGAGGCCCGAGGCGTTGAGCGCCAGCCCGACGACGATCGCCAGGATCAGCGGATTCCGGATCAGCGACAGGGCCACGGTGCGCATCGAGGGCGCCGCGGCCCGCGTCCCGTGGCCGACCAGCACCATCACGCAGAGCACGTTGGCCAGGGGAATGCCGGCCGCCACGCACATGGTGGCGATGATGGTGCCGGGATCGCCGTACAGGGCGGTCGGCACGGCCAGCGCCACGTAGGTGTTGAACCGCGTCACCCCCTGGAACACCGAGCTGAATCCGGGGCCGTCCACCGGCAGCGCGCGACGCGCCAGCAAGGCCGCCCCGCCGAACAGCAGCATGACGACCCAGACCGCCGCGAACACCGGCCAGACGTTGAGCCCGACCAGATCGGACCCGGCGACCCGGTGCACCAGGAGGGCCGGAAAGAACACGTAGTAGACCATCCGCTCGGCGGCCGGCCAGAACGCCTCGGCCACCCAGCCGCCGCGGCGGAAACCGTAACCGACGGCGATCAGGGCGAAAATCGGGAACAGGGATTCGAGAACCGGGAACATGCCCCTCCGTAGCGCCGATTCCCGCCCCCCGGCAAGGTCCATTCCCACGCAGGTCGCGCATCGGTCAAAAAATAAGGTTCATCCCCCAACCCCAGGGAACGCATCGCGGATTTTGAGGAAGGGGCTGTCCCAGATAACGCCGGCGAGGTGTTATCTGGGATTTGTGCGCAAGAGCCGCCTGGGCCGATCGAAGCGGGACCATCTGACGGAGCATTTCGTTGCCGGGACGACGGCACGGACGGCGGCGGCGTTGATCCGGATGTTGTTGAGGGTGAAGGCACGGGCAGGCGTTCAGCTCGCGCGACCGGTTAAGGGGCCCGCCAACGTCACGACCATCAGGCACATGGCGCACAATCTCTTGCGAAAGGCTCCCGGAAAGGACTCCCTGCGACTCCGCCGAAAGGTCGCCGCCTGGGACGACGACTTCCTTGCCAGCCTCATCTCAGCATGAAACGTTCACCCGATTCCCCTGTGGATTCGAAGTTCGCAACAGTATTCGGGGCCGACTCCACGGCGAACTTCGACTCCAGAACCACACGAGACCCAAAAGGCTGCCTCGTGTCCTCATCGACTCCGAAGTTCGAAAGCGCCTGCCAAATAATGCTCCGAACTTCGGATTCGGGGCCCTAGGCCGCGGCCTGGCGCTGCGCCGCCTTCCTGATGCGCCGCTTGATGCGCCGGCCCTCGGCGGTCAGCCGGTTGTCCGGCGTGCCGAGGAGATAGGAATCCAGGCCGCCTTTGTGCTCGATGGTGCGCAGGGTCTGGGTGGCCAGGCGCATGCGCACCGGTTCGCCCAGGGCGTCGCTCATCACCGAGGTCACCTGCAGGTTGGGCAGGAACCGGCGGCGGGTCTTGTTGTGGGCGTGACTGACATTGTTGCCGGTCATCACGCGCTTGCCGGTCAGCTCGCAACGTCGTGCCATGGTGCCTTGTCCTCGACGTCCAGATAAAATACCGCCCGGACCGCGCTCCGCGGCCCGGAAAGCGGTTTTTCTAGTGGAAGCCGCCGCAAAGGTCAAGGCCTCCGGCGGTGCCCGGCCAGGGCCAAATACTGAATCGTTAACAAGACAGCAGTTTCATCCGGAAGTCCTGGTTCAAGGCGGCTTTGAGGCGTTTTCGTTTGAGCGACATTTTCGACGTCTCGCGTCTGAGGATGTTCAGTGTGGCGCGACGGATGACGGCGAGGTTGAGCGGTGCGTTGTCCTTGCGGGTCCGGTTTTCGTCCTCGCGGAACGTGACGTCGAGTTGCCAATGGAGATTGTTTTCAATGCTCCAATGGGATCGGCTTGCGTTGAGGATGGTTTGCGGATGCGGCGGCA
>JANQGL010000470.1 GCA_028277325.1 Magnetospira sp. | reverse complement strand
CGGGCAGGGCCCCGAGGTCGACCACCGCGAACCCCGCCGCATCGACCCGGCAGGCCCGCCCGAGCAGATCGGCCAGGGCCGCCTCGTCCGACGCCCGTCGCACGGCGTGGCGCGCCGCGTCCTTGCGGAGTCGCGCCCGGTCGTCCGGTCCGAGGCCGGCCCGCATCCGAACCCGCGCGGACCGGCGGTCCCGGTTCGACGGGTCGTCGATCCAGGACAGTCCGGCCGCCTCCAGGGTGGCGCGCAGGCGGGCCGCCGGCAGGTCGAGCAGCGGCCGCAGCAGGCGCCCCCAGTCCGTCTCCCGGCAGGCCGCCATGCCGGCCAGCCCGTGCGCGCCGCTGCGCCGGACCCGGCGCAGGGCGACGGTCTCCGCCTGGTCGCCGGCGTGATGGGCGACCAGCAGGTGAAGGATACCGGCCTCGCGGCAGGCCGCCCCGAGCAGCCGGTAACGGACCCGGCGCGCCGCCGCCTGAACGCCGGTCGTTGGTTTCGGACCCTCCCAGGTCAGGAGTCGACGGTCGAGTCCCGCCGCCGCCATCCAGGCGCCGACCCGCACCGCCTCGTCGGTCGATTCGTCGCGCAGGCGATGGTCCACGGTCAGCGCCAGGACCGATCCGCCGCGCCGCCGCGCCCAGACGTCGGCCAGGCGGACCAGGGCATGGCTGTCGGCGCCGCCGGACAGGGCCACCGCCAGCCGGGGCGCCGGCTCGAACGGCGCGAAGGCGTCCATCCGCTCGGCGAACTCGGTCGCCGAGACGGGCCCGGTCACGGACAACTGGTGCGCCGCCGCTCGGCCTCGGCCAGGCGCCGCACCGGGACCGGCGCCTCGGGGTGGTCGCTCAGGACCTTGTCCAGGGTCGCGCAGGCCTCGTTGGGCTTGCCCAGGTTGGCCAGCGACATGCCCAGCTTGAGCAGGCTGTCGGGGGCCTTCAGGCCGTCGCCGTGTTTCTGGTAGCCGGTGAGGAACGTCCGCGCCGCGGACACGAAATCGCTGCGCACGTAATAGGTCTCGCCGAGCCAGTAATAGGCGTTGCTGAGCAGCGGCTCGCCGGTCCCCTCGTGCACCCCGATGAACGCCTGCAGGGCGCTCTCCGCCTGCCCGTAATCGCGGCGTTTCAGGAGATCGTAGGCGAAGTCGTACTGCGCTTTCGGGGCCCCTTCGGGCAGCGTCACGCCGGCCGCCGCCGGCGTCGCGTCGGACGGCGCCTCGACCGGTGCCGCGCGCACCGCCTGTGCCGCCTTCTGCATCGCCGTCACGTCCTCGCGCGGCACGCTGCCCAGGGTTTGCGGCCCGGGTGCCGGGTCCGCCGGCGGCGTCGCGTCGGTCCCGCCGGACGGCGCCGCGTCCGCCACCCGCGTCGCCCGCGATTCGAGGGCCGACAGGCGAAAACCGATGTCCGAGTCGATCTTTTCGAGCTGGCGCGTCACCTGGTCGAGGTGGTGGGTGAACTCCTCGACCCGCCCGGTCAGGACCTGCATGTCGCGCTCCAGAGCCTGGATCCGCAGCGACAGGCGGGCCGCCACCGGCCCGGCCGCCATCGGCGGCGCGGCGTCGCCGGGCGCCGCGACCGGGGCGGCCTCGCCGCGCGCCACCATCCGGGTCAGCGCGTCGAGGCTGCGTTCGAGGCGGTTCATGCGATCGACCAGGGCACTGTCCTGGGCGACGGCCGGCGGCACGGCGATCATCCAGACGGCAAGCCCGCCGAGCGCGGCGCCGCGGCCGAGGGATCGGATCATGGCAAACAGCCTCCCGGCATGGTGGTTCCTGTCACGAAGCCGACCTCGGCCGGCCGAGGCGTCCCGGATAGCCCAAGAATCGGGCAAGCCGAAGGCGCGCCGCGCCGACCGAACATGCGAAGGGCGCCCCCACCGCGTCGCGGCGCGCGGGCGCCCCTCGGGCACGTCAAGGACCTGGGTGCGGATCAGGACCCGGCGCCCGCCAGGGTGCTCACGGCGCGGCGGTTCTGGGCCCAGGCGGCCTCGTTGTGGCCCAGCGCCACCGGACGCTCCTTGCCGTAGGTGATCGTCGCGACGCGACCCGGCGTGACGCCCAGGGCGACCAGGTAATCCTTCACCGCGGCGGCGCGACGCTCGCCCAGCGCCAGGTTGTACTCGCGGGTGCCGCGCTCGTCGCAATGGCCTTCGATCAGCACCGAAACGGCCGGATTGCGCCTCAGCCACGCGGCCTGCTTCTCGAGCGTCGCGCGGGCATCCGCCTACAGGGTGTAGCGATCGAAATCGAAGAACACGCTGTCGCCGATGGCCACCAGTTCCCTGGGCCAAACTAGCGAACGCGTCACCGGCCCGAACATC
>JANQGL010000160.1 GCA_028277325.1 Magnetospira sp. | reverse complement strand
GCGCGGGAATGACGCCCTCGGTTGAGCCGCGCCCTCGTCCTGAGGCGCCCCGAAGGGGCCCCGAAGGGCGGCGCGGCCTGGCTGTTCGTGCCGGCCGCGCTGGGCGCCATGCGGCTGCGCAAGCGGGCCTGACGGGCGACCCGGTCGTCGCGCGCCGGCCACCCCGGCCGACGAGGCGCCATCCCCCGGCGCCCGCCGCGTGACCCGAATCCCGTCGAACCGCGTCGAAACGGGCGGGTCCGGATCGGACCCGCCCGTGTGCTGCCGATGGACCGTCACACCCCGCGGCCCGGTGACCAGGGATTGCGGTCAGGCCCCGACCGGCCGCCGCCGGGGCGGCAGCGCCAGCACCGCCGCCAGTCCGAACACGCCGCCCGCCGCCACCAGGGCGACTTCCGGCCAGGCGCGGCGCCAGGGCGTCCCGCGCCACCGGAGGAGCAGCAGCACGACGGCCAGCGCTCCGGCGATCCCGATCAGGCCGGACCCGCCGTGGTGTTCCAGCCGCCAGGTCAGATAGCCGCCGCCGGTGTCGTCGAGGTCGAGGACGAACGGGAACAGGATCCGTGCGACCCGGTGGTGCAGCATGTCCCGCGTCCCCGGCACCGGCCGGTCGTGGCGCGCGACGGGGGCGAAGTCGGGCGTCATGGCGACGGCGGAGATGGTCCGCGCGTCGTCGAACACCGCCGTCGGGTGGACCGGATTGAGGATCAGCTTGTAGGCCATCCGGTCCGGATCGTAGCCCTCGGACGGCAGGGGAACCAGCCGGTAGTCGTCGTAGGACAGCAGGAAGATCCGCCCGTCGGCGGCCAGGACGAGTCCGTAGAACCGGCGCAGGGCGTTTTCCGAGACCTTGATGTGGCGAATGCCGAGGTCGGTCGGGATCGGCGTGCGCACCACCACCGGCGCCCCGTCGACCCGCTTCATGTGGAACACCGCGCCCGTGGCGTCGACCAGGAAATAGCCCTCGTCGAACGGCTTGAGGATGGTCGGCTTGCCGGCCGCCAGGCGGGCCGGGAACCGGAACCCGGCCGCCGTCAGGGCGCCGGTGAAACGGGCCGTGAGGTCCGCGTCGACCCGGTTGGTGTCCACGTTCAGGAACGCCATCTCCTCGCCGGTCATCCGGAACACGTCCTCGGGAAAGGTCAGGCGGGCCCGGCCGGGATTGGATTCGAGCAGCGGATAGACCGCGATCTCGGGGCGGCGGTCGGCGATCTCGCGCGGCTTGAGCTCGAGCACGTGGCGGCTGTCGCGCATGGCGGCGCGATCGTAGGTCGTGCCGTCGATGGTCAGCGGCAGCAGACCCCAGATGTCCATGTTCTTGTAGTAGATGAACGGGATCCTGGTTTCGAAGGTCTTGCGGTCGAAGGTCCGGCCGGCGGAATCGGCATAGACGAAATCGTGGTCGCCGTGGTGCTCGCGGAAGACGAAGGTCTTCGCCACCGGGCTGTAGAACAGGTGGGTCCGCGACACCTCGACCCCGAACACCAGGTCATAGAGCTTCGGCAGGGCGATCGCGATCACCACCAGGACCACCAGGGACAGCGACAGCCGGGCGTGGGCGGGTGTCATCACAGGCCTCCGTCGCGGAACCGCGCGGCCGAGGTCAGCACCGCCGGAACCATCAGGGCGACCACGACAAGCACTCCCGAAAGCGCGTGGGCGTAGGCGTCGTGGCGGCCCGACAGATGGCACAGCCAGACCACGCCGCCGCCCAGCGCCAGATAGACCAGCCGATAGCGCGTCATCGGCTCCAGCAAGGCCAGGGTGGCGCCCAGGTAGGCGGCGACGCCGGCCAGCATCCACGGCAGCGCGGTGACGAGCGCGCTGTCGACGAAGGCGGCCGGGAAATAGGTCCCGATGGTCAGGGCGAGCGCCAGCAGATCGAGCCCCAGCACCACGCCGAGCGCCGCCAGGCCGATGCCCAGGTGGATCAGGACCAGCGGCACCAGGCCGATCGGCAGGTGCATGGACAGCCGGAACCGCCCGCGGATGACTTCCGGGGCGAGCTGGGCCGCGGCCAGGGCGAGACCGTCGAGCAGCGGCACGTAGCGCAGGTCGGCGTAGAACAGGCGGCCGATCCGGTTGGCCTGATAGAACAGCATTTCCGCGTGCTCGACCTGGAACCGGTGCCGGACATGCAGGAACAGATAGACGCAGAACAGGGCGTTGGCGCCCAGCACCGCCAGCCACACCGGACGCAGCTTCAGCCATTCCTTGTACGCGATCGCGCCCATCAGTATTTCCCCGTGTAGCCGACGAAGGCGTCTTCCAGCGACATCGGCACGTCGAGAAGGCCGGCCGGGTCCAGCCCGACGCGGCGCAACTCGGCCGCCACCTCGGCGCGGTCGCGGAACGCGAACAGGGACAGGGTGCCGTCCGGTTCCTCCTCCACGTTGTGGAACACGCCGTTGGCCGCCGGACGCAGGCCGCTCGCCGGCGGCGGCAGCCGGAAATGCCGGAAGGTGGCCATGAAGTCGCCGAGCGAGGTTTGCAGCACCGACCCGCCGCGACGCAGGAAGATCACGTCGTCGACCAGCCGCTCCATGTCCTGGACCACGTGCGAGGTCACCAGGACCGTCTTGTTGCCGGCCCGGGCGTAATGGACCAGATAGTCCAGGAACAGCCGCCGGTACCCGGCGTCCAGGCCCATGGTGTAGTCGTCGAGGATCAGCAGGTCGGGGTCCTGGGCCATCACCAGGCCCAGCACCACCTGCGACCGCTGCCCTTCGGACATATGGCGGATGCGGTGCGTACAGGGCAGCCCGAGGCGGTCGACGAGGTCGTAGAACACGTCGCGCCGCCATTTCGGATACCAGGCGGAGAAGAACCGCTCGACCTGGCCGATGCTCATGAACTCGTAGGCCAGATGCCCCTCGAACACCAGGCCGATGCGGCGCTTGGTGGCCGGGGTCAGCGCATGCGGCGCCTCGCCGAGCACCCGGCAGGTGCCGCCGCCGGGGCGCAGGAACCCCATCAGCAGCTTGATCAGGGTGGTCTTGCCGACCCCGTTCTTGCCGAGCAGGCCGAAGATTCCGCCCTCGCGCACCGAGAAGGACAGCCCGTCGTAGATCACGCGGCTGCCGAAACGATGCGAGAGCCCCTCGACCCGGATCGCGGCGTCGTTCGTCATGGTGCGACCCTAGCATCCCCCCCGAGGGGATACAACATCCCCCCGGGGGGGATGTTGTTCGGTAACCCCCGCAAACGTCGTCAGGGGGTGCCCGCGCCGGGCCCGGCGGTCGAGCAGCCGGATTTGCCGCATCCGGCGCAGCCGCCGCCCTTGCGCCCGGGAAAGAACTTGCGGGCCAGATAGATCGCCCCCGCGATGCCGACCACGGCGATCAGGACGCCTTCGCCGAGGCCCATTCCGCTCTCGGCGGACAGGTCGATGGTTGGCGCGGACGGCGGAAGGGGGGGGGGCGCAGTCGGATCACTCATGTCGCGGCTCCCTTGGCCTGTTCACGGTAGTCGGGGACCGGCAGGCGGCGGCCGAACGGTCGCTTGAAGAACCCGACCAGCAGCAGCAGCGCCAGCGCGGTGAAATAGACGGCGCTCATCATCTCGATTCCGGTCAATCGCAGGGCCGACCCGAGGCTGAACACCGCGCTGGCCACGCCGAGCCCCAGGATCGTGGGAAAGACGATCGAGAACAGCATCCAGCGATAGGAGTCGGTCTGCACCCGGACCATGATGGTGGTCGCCAGGCAGGGCGGATACAGGGCGAAGAACAGCATCACCGCCGCCGCGGTGAGCGCCGTGTAGCCGGCCGCCTTCTGCTCGGCCCCCATCCGCTCCTCCAGCGTCCTGTTCTCGCCCTCGCCCTGCTCGAACAGCACCCCCAGGGTGGCGACGCTGCTCTCCCGGGCGGCGAACGACGACAGCAGGGCCACGTTGATCTTCCAGTCGAAGTCGGCGAACCGGGTGACCGGCTCCAGGGACCGCCCGACCTGCCCGAGGAAGCTGGTGACGATCCGCTCTTCCTTCATCTCGCGACGCAGGGTCTTGCGGGTGGTGGCCAGGGTCTTGAGGGCCCGCGCGGCCGAACGCGCGTCGCGGTCGCGCGAGCGGACGAGGAACGGCTCGAACTCCGGATGCGACTCCGCGTAGTCGGCGTCCACGGCGCGCGACGCGTCGGCGCCCTGGGCGTTCAGCTTCGCCGCCTTGTAGGCGGTGTACGCGTTGACCAGCCCGATCAGCGCCTCCTGGTCGGCCACCCGGTCGGCCAGGGGGTTGCCCTCCATCGTCTCGTAGAACGTGGCGATCGCCGCCTCGGCCCGCGCCTGGAAGTGGGCCTCGCGCTCCGGGGTCAGGCCCGGGAACTGCAGCAGCACGTAGACCACCGCCGCCACCGCGACCACCACCGTGCCGACCTTGCGGATGTACAGCCAGGTGCGGTCGACCGAGCGCCGCAGCACGCCGCTGACCGTGGGCAGATGGTAGTGCGGCAACTCCATCACGAAGGGCGCGGTCTCCATGTTGCGCAGCACCGAGACGGACAGCAGCTTGGCGACCAGAAGCGCGGCGATGACGGTGATCGTCGACAGGTAGAACAGCACCAGCCCCTTGGTCTCCACGAAGTAGATGTTGATCAGCAGGGTGTAGAGCGGAATCTTGGCCAGGCAGTTCATGAACGGCACGGTCAGGATGGTGGCCAGGCGGGCCCGCTGGTCGGGGATGCCCTTGGTCGCCATCACCCCGGGCACCGCGCAGCCGCCGGCGAACACGCCGCCCAGGATGAACGGCAGCGTCGATTGGCCGTGCAGCCCGAACCGGTGCAGGATGCGGTCCAGGATGAACGCGATGCGGGCCATGTAGCCGGTGTCCTCCAGGATCGCGATCAGGGCGAACAGGATCAGGAAGATCGGCACGTAGTTGAGGAGCGTGTTGGCGGAATCCACCATCCACAACCCCAGGGCGCGCACCTGCGGATCGTGCAGGAAACCGGCGTCCGGCAGCCAGTCGGCGGCCAGGTTGCGGAACCCGGCCAGGATCGGCCAGGTGACCTTGGTCAGCTCGTAGCCCTGGACGATCGACAGCTGGTAGATGCCCCACACCGTCAGCACCAGGAACAGCGGCGCCAGCCAGCGGTTGAGCAGGAACCGGTCGACCCGCTCGGACATCGGCACCCGGCCCTTCTTGGTGTCGTCGACGCAGGTGGCCTCGATGTCGCCGGCCAGGTGGGCCCGGCAGCCGCTGATGTGGTCGCCGACCGAGATGTCGGACGCGGCCTCGAACGCGGCACGGTCCGACGCCGCCCGGTCGATCAGTTCCCCGGCGTTGCCCAGTCGCGCGGCCAGCAGTCTCTCGGCCTCGGCGTCGCCCTCCAGCAGCTTGGTGGCCAGCCAGCGGGCGGACACCACCGAGGTCACCGGCGGCAGCTCCGACAGTCGCGCCTGGAGGCCCGCGACCCTGTCTTCCAGGGTCCCGTAGTTGAGGGTCGCCGGCCCGGGCCCGGCGCCCGTGCCGACCCGCCGGATGGCGGCCCGCAATTCGTCGATTCCCCTGCTCCGGCGGCCCACCGTGGCGACCACCGGCACGCAGAGGCGCGCCTCCAGGGGGGCGATATCGATGTCGAGACCGCGCCGTTCGGCGACGTCCATCATGTTGAGGACGACGATCACCGGGGCGCCCATCTCGATGAGCTGGAAGGTCAGCTGAAGGCCGCGTTTCAGGTTGCTGGCGTCGACCACGTCGACCACCACGTCCGGCCTTTCGTCGATCAGGAACTGCCGCGCGACCCGCTCCTCCAGGGAGAACGAGGTCAGGCTGTAGGTGCCGGGCAGGTCCACCACCTCGACGGTGAGGTCGCCGTCCCGGTAGGTGCTGCTCTTCTTGTCGACGGTCACCCCGGGATAGTTGGCGATGTGCTGCGCCACCCCGGTCAGGGCGTTGAACAGGGTCGATTTGCCCGCGTTCTGCTGTCCGGCGAGGGCGACCAGGATGCGTTTGCGCCCGTCCCGGTCAGTCATTGTCCACCTCGACGGCCTCGACCTCGATGTCGGCCGCCTCGGTCCGGCGAATGCTGACGAAGGTGTTGCCGATGTGAATCTCGAGCGGATCGTTCAGCGGCGCGCTGCGCACCATGACGACCTCGGTCTCGGGGACGAACCCCATGTCGAGGAGCCGCTGGCGGATCGCGCCGTGTCCGTGCAGCCTCTTGATCCGGCATCTCTTGCCGGGCTGGGCGTCGCGCAGACAGGGGCGCTGTCCGGTGGCCGACGGGGAGGCCTCTCCGGCGTGCCCCCGTCCCTGGCGCAGTCTGTATCTCTTTTGCTTGCCCACCTTGGCTCCGCTTTCGGCTCGTTGCAAAACGCTCTCAGCTTAAACGAGTTGCCTCGCCCGGTCGAGAGGACCTGCCGGGCGAGGCGGTACGGCGTGCGACTGCGCCGTCTGGGGACCCTTACCTGAGGTCGAAGGCACGGATCCAGATGACCGCGTCCTGCGACAGTTCCTTGCCGGCGTGCTCTTTCACCGGGCCGGACCCGAGGGCGGCGAAGCCCCAGAAGCCGGCCTTGGGAATCCCGAAGCTGAACACCCCGCGCTCGTCGGTGATCGCCACGATGGCGCCGCCGGGCATCGGCGAAACGGTCGGATCGCCGGCCCGGTTGGTCGCCATGTCCGGTACGGCGGCCAGGTACTCGATCTCGATCTCGGCTCCCGCAACCGGCTTGCCGTCGGCCAGCAGGACGCCCGAGAACGTCGATCCGGCGATCACGTTGGTCGGCTTGTTCAGCGGCACGATCTCGGTCGGCAGGCCCACCGGCTCGGCCCATCCGGTCGGCAGGCCGCCCTTGTTCAGGAAGCTCTTGGTGAGCTGCTGGATGTAGATGTCCTCGCCCTCCTCGTAATAGGGCGCCGGGACCAGGGCGAAGATGTAGTCGCCGTTGCGCCGCACCTTCACCGTCGCCTCGTAGGCCTGGCTGTCGTTGTGCGCGCCGTGGAAGGTCGCCGGCCGCAGGAGGTCCATCAGGCTCGTCCGCTCGCCCTTGAACACGTAGAAGAACTCCTCCGGCTGCCCCATGTCCATGGCGTGGCCGTTCTCCAGCGGATGCCAGAACAGAAGCTTGAACGGCACCTCGGCCGGCGCCTCCAGGTTGACGTCCGGCGTATAGACGAGCTGGAAGTGGGCCGGGGCCGGGGCGGCGAACATCGCGGCGGCGAGAGCGCCGCCGATGAGACTCTTTTTCAGGTTCATGGTTGTCCCTTTTCTCTAAGATCAGGCGTGGTTTTTTTCCGTGGCTACTGGACGATGTCGTCGCCGGAAATCTCGATCTGATGGCCCTCGCCGGCGTCGAACAGCACCGAATAGGGGCCGCCGGGCTTGTTGAACTCGAACTCGCTGTTGGCGTCCATCTTGCCTTCGATGACCACGTTTCCGGCGTCGTCCCGGACTACTACGGTCACGTTGGCGGCCGACGACCCGTCGGAGAATCCGCCTTCGCACAGGACCGTGCCGTCCCCGTTGTCGTAGCACGAGCACAGCGGCGTGTGGGCCGCGGCAGGTCCCCCGGCGACCGCGATCGACATCCCTCCGGCGAGGGCCAAGCAGCTCAGGAATCGCATCTGTTTCAACCTTTCATGGTTCGGTTTGTCGGACATGGGCGCGACCTCTCCTCCCGCGACCGCCCGCTCTTGCGACAGCCGGCGCCCGCGGGCGCGGCGGATCACGATTGACGTCAGGACGGACGCATCGATGTCCCTGCGGAGGACCTTACTTGAGAGTGACTCGCAAAAACAAGGGTGGTTTTGTTCGAAAAGCCATAAAAACTATATGGTCATTATCGGTCAATCGGCCCTCGCGGGTCCGGCCCGAACCTTCGGCGAGACCCTTTTTCTCTTCAGTATTCAATGCCTTAAGATGTCTCCCCGGACATTTTCGGCGAATCGCAATCGTTGCCGATCCCCGCATTCCATATGTGGGTTATTGAGATTAACTTTAAGTCTCGTTCACATTTCGTGGATGGCCCCGGCGTAACGCGGGGGTCGAAACGACGGCGCCATCGGAACGCGACAGGCGCGCCATTGAGATCACGGCCTGAGCCGTTCGGCAGCAGGTTCATGGCCGAGACCGTTCAGACGCCGTCGCACTTCGCGAATCGACCACCGGTCGGTCGGCAGGTCGCTCGGCGGCGGCGTGGGGTCGGCGCGCGGCCCGCGGCGCGGCGCGTTTCGCCACCTTAGATCCGGGCGGGATCCGCGGACTGGCCTTTCGGATAGCGCTTCAGCCCGCATCTCCCGCCCGGACATCACGGCCTCCACCTGACGCCGTTCGGCAGGGTAACCGTCCTTCCCATCCCCGAAACCGAGCGAATCGGCGGCCCGCCTCGGGGTCGCCCGCTCAGGCGCGTATACGTACCAGGAACGCACTCAACTTTTCTTCCAGGGCGGAAGCTTCTCGGGACAGGTCGCCCGCCGCCGTGGTCGTCTCCGACGCCGCGGACCCGACCTCTCCTGCGGCCTCGTTGAGACCGGAGATGTTCGCCGTGACTTCGGCCGTACCGGAAGCCGCCTTTTCCACGTTTCGGGCGATCTCCTGGGTCGCGGCGGACTGCTCCTCGACCGCTGTCGCGATCTGCGCCGAGATTTCATTGATCTGCTCGACGATGCGGCTGATTTCCACGATCGCTTCGGCCGATGTCCTGGTCGCTTGCTGAACCCCTTCGATTTGCTGGCCGATTTCGTCTGTCGCCCGCGCCGTTTGATTGGCGAGATTCTTGACTTCGCTGGCGACGACGGCAAATCCCTTCCCGGCATCCCCGGCCCGTGCCGCTTCGATCGTCGCGTTGAGCGCCAGAAGGTTGGTTTGCGAGGCAATGTCGTTGATCAGAGCGACGACCTCGGTAATCTTCTGCGACGCCGAAACCAGACCCTGCACCGTTTCATGGGTCTCCTTGGCCATGGACGAGGCCTTGGCCGCCACATCGGCGGAATTCGTGACCTGTTCGCTGATGTCCGTTATGGCGCGCGACAGCTGCTCGGCGGCCACGGCCACCGTTTCCACGTTGACGGAGGACTCTTCGCTGGCACTGGCGACCGCCAATGCCTGGTTCTTGGTCTGGTCTGCGATATTCGACATGGATTCCGCTGTCTGCTGCATGCCGGAGGAAGCCGACGTCACCGCCCGCACAACCACCCCCACATCGCTCTCGAAATCGTCTGCCAAGCTGTTCATCAGGCGTTTCTTTTCCTCTTCCGCCCGCTGTGCGCCGGCTACCCTCTCGGACTCCATTTCCCGGTTCTTGAGGGCGTTCTGCTTAAAGACCAGAACCGCCTTGGCCATGTTGCCGATCTCGTCACCTCGGTCGATGGACGGAATCTCCGTCTCGAGGTTGCCGTCTGCCAGTGCCTTCATGGCCAGCGTCATCCCGGTGATCGGCCGGACGATGGTCCGGATGGTCATGAACAGCAGGCCCGAAACCAGGACGACGGTGACCACGACCAGGGTTATGAGAATGGTTTCGGCCTTCAGAACCGTGGCGGCGGCGATTTCGTCCGCACCATCGCTCAGCGCGTCCGCTTTGTCGACCACCCTGTCCAGGGCATCGGCAACGGAGTCCGCATCGACCTCCAGGGCCTCCGTGGCTTCGTCCGCCGACAGTTCGTATTGCAGCATGTCGGAATGGGTATCGAACAGCTGTTCCTCCTTGGAAGCCTGGGACACCCATGCCTTGAAGGTCTCTTCGAGAACGCGCGCATCTTCGCGATCTTCATCCGTTTCCGCCAACTCTGCCAGAACTTCGAAATAAGGTTGGGCTTCCGCCGACAGATCGGCGAAAGCTTTCGCGTGGAGCGGCAGCCTCGAAGGATCCTCCTCTGCCAGGTATTCTCCGGCCGTATCCTGCATCTCCATCACGATTCGTTGCAGTTTCAGCGCCGCCTCGACGACGGGATAGTCCTGCTCGAACAGGCTGCCGAGCAATTTGTTGAGGTCGGCGGCCGACGCCAGTCCTGTCGCGACGAGTCGATCGCCTTCCTCTTCGAGATCGGCCATCTCCGCCTCGTTTTCCGTCGCGAATTCGTCCAGCATCTCGATCAATTGCGCGCCGATGCCGTCGAACTCTTCCAGCAACATGTCGGCTCTTATTTCTTCTTCCAGCTCTGAAATATGCGCATCGATCATTCTTCTTGCTTCCACCATGAATTCTTGATGGTTTTTTTTCGCTGATTGCAGCTCGTCCAACAGGTCCACGTCGTCGACAAGTTCGTCGAGTTCCTGATAGGTTTCTTCGAACATTCCGCTGAATTCGAAGAATTCCTCTTTCAGGAGTCGGATGTCTTCGAGTTCCTCGTCGGCAATGATTTCCTCGGCAACCTTGGTCGCCTCCCAAATGTTCATGACCAGATCATCGGCCGTTTCAACGGTCGGCGCAGCCGTATCCGTGATTTCGTTCAGGGTTTTCTCGATATGGGAAATGAAATAGATCCCAATTCCCGCAATAGATAACGACAGGAGCGCCAGAAGGGACAAACCTATGACCATTTTTTTCGAGACAGTCATAGAAAAATACCCTCGAGACTGGTTTTTAGTATTTTCAGACATCACAAATATCTCCCTCTTATGTTTAGAAACATTATAATTATATAGATTCTCAGAAATACGATCAAGTAGTGGTATTCGGTTACAGCAGCTCTCAGGATGGGCTAAACGTGGGAGGCTTGACAGTGCGACCCGCAGGGCCTATACGCGAAGCCCCCGGGGCGGAGTAGCTCAGTTGGTTAGAGCAGCGGAATCATAATCCGCGTGTCGGGGGTTCAAGTCCCTCCTCCGCTACCAGTAGAAACAAGGCCTTAGCCGAATTCGGCAAAGGCCTTGTTTCTTGGTCGACCGTGAAGAACGCGGATCAGGCGGCGCAGGTGGCCGGCGATCTCCCGGCCCTTCGGGCGTTTGGCCGGACGCAGCACCGCGCCGACCAGACGACCGTCGCCGTCGAAGACCACGATGGGCCGGAAGCCATAGTCGTCGTAATGG
>JANQGL010000086.1 GCA_028277325.1 Magnetospira sp. | reverse complement strand
GGCTATCTGCCGCGGATTCTCAAGGAAGACGGGGATGTGGACCCGGGGCGCCTCAAGGACCGGCTGCTGCTGCTGGTCGCCAGGGTGACCGGGAACCCGGACCTGGTGACCGATTTGACGGTCTCGGCGCGGGTCGACGAGGTGTAGGCCGTCGTCCCCGGGGGGGGTCGGGTGAACGGGTCGCGCGGTGATGGGGCGTTCGAGGACGCCGTCGGCGCGCCCGGCCGGAACCGCGCCGTCCCCTCCCGAATTCCCCCGATCGCCCAATTCCCGACGCGCCGCTCCTTTGACTGCATCAGCGGAGTCTGACATTATAGGTCGTTGTATGTGTGGACGCCCGTCGCGGACGGGGTGTGCGCGGCGGCGTCCGGGTTCCAAGGGGAGGATCCAAGATGACGAAGCTTCGCATGATTGCCGGCGCGGTTGTCCTGGCCACGGCGGCGGCGGTGGTTCCGCTTTCCGATTCGCAGGCCTGGTGATGGCCGTTCGGCGGCTGGGGCGGCCCGTGGGGCGGCGGTCCGGGCTATTGGGGCGGCCCCTACGGCTACCCGTACCATGGGTACGGCTATCCCTACCATGGATACGGCTACGGCTATCCCTACCACGGCTACGGCTACCCCTACTGGGGACGTCCCTACGCCTATCCCTACGCGGTGGCGCCGGCCCGGTCCAAGAGCGCTTCCGAATAGTCTCCGGGGCGGGATTCCCCTCGTGCGGGCGGGGCTTTGCCCCGCCCGTTGTTTTCCTTGCGCGCCGCCGGACCGGGCACTAGACTGCCGCCCCGCGTGACCAGGGGCTTCCGATGACCGACCGCGACCAGGCCGTTCCCGACGACATCCGACGACTGAGCTTCGAGGAGGCGTTGGCGGAGCTGGAATCGATCGTCCGGGCGCTGGAGGAAGGGCAGGGGAAGCTGGACGAGGCCATCGACGCCTTTCAGCGCGGCAGCCATCTCAAGCGCCACTGCGAGGCCAAGCTGAGCGAGGCGCGGGCCCGCATCGATCGAATCGTGCAGCGCACGGACGGCACCCTGGACAGCGAACCCGATCCCTTGGACCGAGCAGCGACCGAGCCGTCATGACCCTACAGGACTCCCTGAGAACCAACGCCCAGGACGTGGAACACATGCTCGACCGCCTGCTGGTGGCGGGCGACGGTCCGGAGGCGCGGGTCGTCGAGGCGATGCGCTACGGGACCCTGAACGGCGGCAAGCGCATCCGGCCGTTCCTGGTGGTGCACGGTGCCGCCCTGTTCAACGCCACCCCGACCGGCGCCCTGCGCACCGCGGCGGCGATCGAGATGGTGCACAGCTATTCGCTGATCCACGACGACCTGCCGGCGATGGACGACGACGACCTGCGGCGCGGCCGGCCGACCACCCACATCCGCTACGACGAGGCGACCGCGATCCTGGCCGGAGACGCCCTGCAGGCCCTGGCGTTCGAGGTGCTGGCCCGACCGGAGACCCATTCCGATCCGGGGGTGCGGGCCGAACTGGTGGTCGCCCTGGCCGCCGCGTCGGGTGCCGAGGGCATGGTCGGCGGGCAGATGATCGACCTGTGGGCCGAGGAGCACGACCTGGACATCGCCACCATCACCCGCCTGCAGCGGATGAAGACCGGCGCCCTGATCCGCTTCTCCTGCGAGGCCGGCGCCCTGCTCGGCAAGGCTCCGGAGGCGGCGCGCCAGTCGCTCACCGCCTACGCCCACGACCTGGGCCTGGCGTTCCAGATCGCCGACGACCTGCTGGACGAGACCGGCGACGAGGCGGCGATGGGCAAGCGCGCCCACAAGGACGCCGACAAGGGCAAGGCCACCTTCGTGTCCCTGCTCGGCGTCGAGCGGGCGCGCGAGCAGGCATCGTTGCTGGCCGATCAGGCGGCGGCGCATCTGGACAGTTTCGGCGACAAGGCGGCCCCGTTGCGCGACCTGGCCCGCTACGTGGTCGAGCGGCGAAGCTGACGATCCGACAGACGATCCCCAAGCGACAAGGACAGCCATCGTGACCCCCAACGCTCCGACCCCGATCCTCGACAAGATCCAGTCG
The DNA here is from genome assembly GCA_028277325.1 of Magnetospira sp. Taxonomy (GTDB): domain Bacteria; phylum Pseudomonadota; class Alphaproteobacteria; order Rhodospirillales; family Magnetospiraceae; genus JANQGL01. Next base: position 4,864 of record JANQGL010000086.1, on the reverse strand, counting down.
CCGGCCGACGTCAAGGACCTCAACATGGATCAGATGGCGCGGCTGTGCCAGGAGATCCGCAACGAGGTGGTGCGCGTGGTCTCGGTCACCGGCGGTCATCTGGGGGCCAGCCTGGGCGTGGTGGAGCTGACGGTGGCCCTGCACCACGTGTTCGACCTGCCCGAGGACAAGCTGATCTGGGACGTCGGCCACCAGTCCTATCCGCACAAGATGCTGACCGGACGCCGCGACCGCATGCCGACCCTGCGTCAGGGCGGCGGCCTGTCCGGGTTCGTGAAACGGTCGGAATCCGACTACGACCCGTTCGGCACCGGGCACAGCTCGACCTCCATCTCGGCCGGTCTCGGGATGGCGGCGGGGCGCGACCTGCAGCAGCGCGACAACCACGTGGTGGCGGTGATCGGCGACGGCTCGATGAGCGCCGGCATGGCCTACGAGGCGCTGAACAACGCCGGCTACCTGAAATCGCGCCTGATCGTCATCCTCAACGACAACGACATGTCCATCGCGCCGCCGGTGGGGGCGCTCAGCGCCTACCTGTCGCGGGTGGTGTCGTCGAAGTCGTTCCTCAGCCTGCGCAGCATCGCCAAGGACCTGTCGAAACGCCTGCCGCGGACCCTGGAGCACGCGGCGGCGCGGGCCGACGCCTATTCGCGCGGTTTCGTGACCGGCGGCACCCTGTTCGAGGAGTTGGGCTTCTACTATCTGGGCCCGATCGACGGCCACAATCTGGAGCACCTGCTGCCGGTGCTGCGCAACGCCCGCGACGCCGAGTTCGTGGGCGGCGCGCCGGGGCCGCTGCTGATCCACGTGGTCACCGAAAAGGGCAAGGGCTATCGCCCGGCCGAGGAGCAGCGCGACAAGTACCACGGGGTCGGGCGGTTCGACGTGGTGACCGGCGAGTTCATCAAGGGCAGTTCCAACCACCCGTCCTATACCAAGGTGTTCGGCGAGACCCTGGTCCGCGAGGCGGAGCGCGACGACAGGATCGTCGCCATCACCGCCGCCATGCCGGCCGGCACCGGCACCGACCTGTTCGGCAAGCGGTTCCCGCACCGCTTCTTCGACGTCGGCATCGCCGAGCAGCACGCGGTGACCTTCGCGGCCGGCCTCGCCTGCGAGGGCCTGAAGCCGTTCTGCGCCATCTATTCGTCGTTCCTGCAGCGGGCCTACGACCAGGTGGTCCACGACGTGGCGCTGCAGAACCTGCCGGTGCGCTTTCCCATCGACCGCGCCGGGCCGGTGGGGGCCGACGGGGCGACCCACGCCGGCTCGTACGACGTCGCCTTCCTCGGCTGCATCCCCAACATGGTCCTGATGGCGGCGGCCGACGAGGCCGACCTGGATCGCATGGTGACCACCGCCGCCCATTACGACGAGGGCCCCATCGCGTTCCGCTATCCGCGCGGCGACGGCATCGGGGTCGACATGCCGGAGGTTCCGGAGGTGCTGGAGATCGGCCGCGGCCGGGTGATGCGCGAGGGCACCGAGGTGGCCATCCTGTCGCTCGGCACCCGTCTGCAGGCGGCGTTGCAGGCGGCCGAGGACCTGGACGCGCGGGGCGTCTCCTGCACGGTGGCCGACGCCCGTTTCGCGAAACCGCTCGACCTCGCGCTGATCGACCGGCTGGCCGACGGCCACGCGGTGCTGATCACCGTCGAGGAGGGCTCGGTCGGCGGCTTCGGGTCGCTGGTCGCCCAGCACCTTGCGTCGACCGGCAAGCTGGACGGCAGGCTCAGGTTCCGGCCGATGGTGCTGCCCGACCGCTACCTGGACCACGACACCCAGGACCGCCAGTACGACGTCGCCGGACTGTCGGCCGGCCACATGGTCGCCGCCGCGCTGACCGCTCTCGGGCGCGAGGTGATGGTCGGGGCCTGACCCGGGGCGGCGACCTGCCAAGTCATCGAAATTGCAGGAAACGGTCCCATGAGGGCCGGTTTTCCTGCGATTTGCGTTTGGCTTTCTGGCGTGATCACTGATCCCGAACGGGCATGGGAGGGCGCGATGAAGCCGAGAGAGCCGGAACCGACGGGCCAGCGGGACATGTTCCGCTCGCGGCTGGACCGGATCCTGGACATGGGCCACCCGAAGGTGGTCCTGGCGGAAAAGATCGACTGGCGATTTCTGTCGGAAAGGCTGGGCGAGGTTTATACTGACCGGAAATCTTCAAATCGCTGCCCGATCCGCGTTCTTCACGGGCGACGGGCTCAGGGGTGCCGCTCGCCGCGCTCCTCGGCCCGCGCCTCGATGAGCCGACGGTTATAGGTCTCCATGGCGTCGCAGGCCCGTGCCAGGCCGAGGAACACCCCATCGTCGCGCCGCACCACGGCGATGGTTTCCTCGTCATGGGTCCGCATCACGCTCAGGGCGCGTTCCAGGTCGTCGTCGGGGAACAGCACCGGCGGATCGCGGCGCGCCACGTCGCCGGCGATCAGCAGCGGGTCCAGGCCGGGGTCGAACGCCGCCTCGTCCAGGTCGGACAGGGTGACGGTGCCGATCAGCCGGCCCGCGTCGTTGACCACGAACACCTCGCCGACCTTGGAGAGTTGCAGCGCGATGCGCAGGTCGCGCAGCGGCATCGCCTCGGTCACCACCTCGGCGTCGGCCTTCATCACCCCGGCCACCGCCTCGTCGCGCAACAGCGCGGCCGCGAAGCCGGCCCGGAGGTCGACGCCGCGGCGCGCCAGTTGGGCCAGGAAGAACGACGGGTGTCCCCATTGCCGGGTGACCACCGAGGCGGTGACGGCGGCCAGCATCACCGCCATGGTCAGCGCGTAATCGCCGGTCATCTCGAAGATGATCAGGGTGGTCGAGATCGGCGCCCCCAGCACCGCCGCCGCCATCGCCCCCATCCCGGTCAACACGTAGGCGCCGTTGCCCGACCACAGGTCGCCCATCAGCTCGCCCACGCCGAGGCCGTAGGCGCCGCCGGCCAGCGCCCCGATCACCAGCGACGGGCTGAACACCCCGCCGGCCATCCCGCTGCCCAGGCAGATCGCGGTCGCCAGCAGCTTGCCGATCATCAGCCCGACCAGCAGCCCCGGCCCGAAGTGTTCCTGGATGGCGCTGTAGGTGGTGCCGTAACCGACCCCCAGGATCTCCGGCACCCACAGGCCGGCGACACCGACCAGAAGGCCGCCGACCGCCGGGCGCAGCCAGACCGGCAGGCGGGTTTGGCCCATCATCTCGCCGAACGCGCGGGTCAGTTCGATGAACAGCACGGCGAGCAGGCCGCAGAGCAGCCCCAGGCCGGCGAAGGCCGGGAACTCGGCGATCGACTCCACCGGGTTCTGGGCCACGAAGAAGGCCGGGAAATCGCCGAAGTAGGCCCGCGAGATCATCGTCCCGGTGAGGCTGGCCACCACGATCGGGGCAAAGGCGGACAGTCCGTAGTGGCCGACCACCACCTCGTTGGCGAACAGGGCGCCGGCGATCGGCGCGTTGAACGAGGCGGCGACGGCGGACGCCACGCCGCACCCGAGCAGGGTGCGCGACAGCGACCGGGTCAGGCGCAGCCGCGCGGCGACCCAGGCGCCGAGGGTGGCGCCGAGGTGCACCGCGGGACCCTCGCGACCGACCGAGGCCCCGGAACCGAGCGCGGTGACGCTGGCCAGGGCGGCGCCGAGGCCGGCCCGCAAGCCCATCCGGCTGCCGCGCGTGGCGCAGGCCTCGATCACCTCGGGGACCCCTTCCGGCCGCCGGTGCGGCATCAGGAACCGGATGATCAGTCCGACCAGCAGTCCGCCCACCGCCGGCGCGGCGATCACCCGCCAGTCGGGCAGGGTGCGTGCGTGCTGGGCCAGGAACTCGGTCGCCGAGCCGAAGGCCAGCATCTGGATGCCGGCGATCGCCTCGCGGAACAGGACCACCGCGCCGCCGGCCAGGCCGCCCGCCACCACGGCCAGGAAGGCGAGCAGCAGCAGGTCGTTGCGCAACAGTCTGCGCGACCACTTCAACAGGCGGCTGAATGGCAGCGGGCCCCGGGTCATACGGACGTTGTAGCCGTTTCCCCGGGGCGCCGCAAAGGGATGTGGGCCGGTCAGGCGGCCAGCTTGTCCATCTCGCGCAGCAGGGTGTCGCCCATGGTGGTGCAGGACACCCTGGCCATCCCGTCCTGCATGATGTCGGCGGTGCGGATTCCGGACTTCAGCAGGTTGTTGACCGCGGCCTCGATCAGGTCGGCCTCGGCGCCGAGGTCGAACGAATAGCGCAGCAGCATCGAGAAGCTGAGCACGGTGGCCAGCGGATTGGCCAGGTCGCGCCCGGCGATGTCGGGCGCCGAGCCGTGTACCGGCTCGTACATGGCGCGCCGCCGCCCGGAGGCGTCGACCGCGCCCAGGCTGGCCGACGGCAGCATCCCGAGCGAGCCGGTGAGCATCGCCGCGCAGTCGGACAGCAGGTCGCCGAACAGGTTGTCGGTCAGGATCACGTCGAACTGCTTGGGCCAGCGCACCAGCTGCATGGCGCAGTTGTCGGCGTACATGTGGTGCAGGTCCACGTCGGGGTATGTCTCGGCGTGCAGGCGGGTCACCTCCCGACGCCAGAACATGCCGCTCTCCATCACGTTGGACTTCTCCACCGAGTGCACCTTGCCGGCCCGCTTGCGGGCCAGCTCGAACGCCACCTCGGCCACCCGCTCGATCTCCGGGTGGGAGTAGACCTGGGTGTCGAAGCCGCGCCGGGTGCCGTCCGGCAGGCTGTCGATGCCGCGCGGCTCGCCGAAGTAGACGCCGCCGGTCAGTTCGCGGACGATCATGATGTCGAGCCCGGACACGATCTCCGGCTTCAGGGTCGAGGCGCCGACCAGCGGCGCGAACACCGTCGCCGGGCGCAGGTTGGCGAACAGGTCCATCTCCTTGCG
>JANQGL010000083.1 GCA_028277325.1 Magnetospira sp. | reverse complement strand
GCCAGGGCGCCGAACCGGCGGGTCAGGCCGCACACCTCCAGCAGCGGCTCAGCCATCGCGCGCCCCCGGTCCGGCCAGCCAGCCGTAGATGCCGCGCCGCGCGAACAGCACCACGAAGACCAGCAGCGGCCCCAGGATCACCATCCAGTGCTCGGTGATGCCGGTCAGCACCTCCTCCAGCAGCAGCAGCGCCGCCGCCCCGAACACCGGCCCGACCAGGGTCCCCATGCCGCCCAGGATGACCATCACGATCAACTCGCCCGACTTGGTCCAGTGCATCAGGCCGGGATCGACGAACTCGGTCTGGTTGGCGGCCAGGGCCCCGGCCAGGCCGGCCCCGGCCCCGGCGATCACGAAGGCGAGGAGCTTGGTGCGCAGGGTCGGGCAGCCGAGCGCGCGCAGCCGCGCCTCGTTCTGCTTGCAGCCGCGCAGGATCATCCCGAACCGGCTGTCGACCAGCCGCTTGGCGAGACCCAGGAAACCGACCAGCAGGCCCAGGCAGAGGTAGTAGAAGACCACCGGGTCGCCCGTATCGAGGCCCGGCACCTCGGAGCGTTGCCACAGGTTGATGCCGTCCTCGCCGCCGTAGTCGGGCAGCGACAGCATGAAGTAGTAGAGCATCTGGGCGAAGGCGAGGGTGATCATGATGAAGTACACCCCGGCGGTGCGCAGGCTGAGGGCGCCGATCAGCAGCGCCGCCAGGGCCCCGGCGCCGATCGCCGCCGGCCACTGGATCAGGGCCAGGGGGGTGCCGGTCCAGCCGAACGGCAGGAACGGCACCGCGCTGCCCTCGAAGGCGTGGTGGCCGAGGATGCCGACCGCATAGGCGCCGATGCCGACGAAGGCGGCATGGCCGAGGCTGACCAGGCCGCCGTAGCCGAGGATCAGGTCGAGGCTGGCCGCGGCCAGGGCCCAGATCAGAATCCGCGACCACAGGGTGACCGCGAACGGTTCGCCCAGTGCCAGGGCGACCGGCGGCAGCCCGGCCAGGACCAGCAGGCCGAGCGCCAGCACGACGGTCCGCCGGGTCGCCATGTCAGCCACCCCCGTAGGCCTGGAACAGGCCGCGCGGCCGCACCATCAGCACCGCCGCCATCAGGATGTAGATCGACATCCCGGAAATCGAGGCGCCCACCGAGTCGGCGGCCGCCGGGTCCATCGCCGCGCGCAGGGCCATCGGCAGGAAGGCGCGCCCGAAGGTGTCGACCATCCCGACCAGCAGCGCCCCCACCAGGGCGCCGCGCACCGAGCCGATGCCGCCGACGATGATCACCACGAAGGTCAGGATCAGGATGTTCTCGCCCATCCCCACCTGGACCGCCAGCATCGGCCCGGCCAGCGCCCCGGCCAGCCCGGCCAGCATGGCGCCGATCGCGAACACGACGGTGTACAGGCGGGCGATGTCGACCCCCAGGGCGCCGACCATCTCGCGATGGGTGGAGCCGGCGCGGATCAGCATGCCCACCTTGGTGTTGACGATCAGCACCCGCAGCCCGAGCGCCACCAGCAGGCCGACCGCGATGATGAACAGGCGGTAGGCCGGATAGGGCGTGCCCATCAGGTCCACCGTCCCTTGCAGCGCCTGCGGCACGTCCAGGAACAGGGCCTGCGGGCCCCACAGGATCTTCACCAGTTCGTTGAAGAACAGGATCAGGCCGAAGGTGGCCAGCACCTGGTCCAGGTGGTCGCGCGCGTAGAGGCGGCGCAGGGCGATCAGTTCGATCAGGCCGCCGGCGAGGGCCGCCGCCGCCATCCCGGCGAGCACCCCGAGGCCGAAGCTGCCGCTCGCCTGGACCACGCTGGCGGTCACGTAGGCGCCGACCATGTACAGCGACCCGTGCGCCAGGTTGAGCAGGTTCATGATGCCGAACACCAGGGTCAGCCCGGCCGCCATCAGGAACAGCATGACGCCCTGCTGGAGGCCGTTGAGGGTCTGCTCGGCGAGGAGGAGCCAGGTCATTCGACGGTCCGGTGGATCAGGTCTGGGACGCACCCCATGCTTCGAGGCTCACTCCTGAGCCTGTCGAAGGGTGGGGTACCCCGAACGGTCCTCGAAGGGTGAGGCCCGTTCGCTCCCGTCGGCGCGCCGACCCTACATCCGACACTGGGCGGCGTAGGCGTCCTGATGGATCGAGAACACCCGTTCGACCACCTGGTTGGTGGTCACGTCGCCCTGCCGCACCACCTCGCGCATGTAGATGTCCTGCACCGGGTGCTGGTTCTTGCCGAAGCTGAAGCGGCCGCGCACCGAGGCGAACTCCGCGGCCCGCAGGGCGGCCCGGAACGCCGCCGGGTCCGACAGGTCGCCGCCCACCTTGGCGATCGCGGCGTCGAGCAGCAGCGCGGTGTCGTAGCCCTGGCTGGCGTAGAGCGACGGCAGGCGTCCGTATTCCTCCTGGAACGCGGCGACGAACTCCCGGTTGGCCGGGTTGTCCAGGTCGGGGCTCCACTGGGCGGTGTTGTAGACGCCGAGCGCCGAGTCGCCGATCGCGCCCAGGATGTCCTGCGAGAACGAGAACGCGGGGCCGAACAGCGGGATCCGGTCGATCAGGCCGGCCTGGGCGTACTGCTTGGTGAAGTTGATGCCCATGCCGCCGGGCAGGAAGATATAGACCGCCTCCGGATCGGCGGCCCGCAGGTTGGCGATCTCGGCCGCGTAGTCGACCTGACCGAGCTTGGTGTAGACCTCGCCGGCCAGCTCGCCCTGGTAGTAGCGCTTGAAGCCGGCCAGGTGGTCCTTGCCGGCCGGATAGTTGGGAGCGATCAGGTAGACGTTGCCGAACCCCTTGGCGTTGACGTAGTAGCCGGCCGCCTCGTCCAGGTTGTCGTTCTGGTAGGACACCGAGAAGTAGTGCGGGTGGCAGCCGGCGCCGGCCAGCTGCGACGGCGCCGCGTTGGTCGAGAGGTAGAACTTGCCGGCCTTGGTCACCGCCGGCACCACCGCCAGGGCGAGGTTCGACCACACGATGCCGGTCACCACGTCCACGTCATCCTGCTGTAGCATCCGGGTCGCGACCTGCTTGGCGGTCCCCACCTTGCGGGCGTCGTCCACGATGTCGATCGTCGTCTCGGCGCCGCCCAGCCTGCCGCCGCGCATCTTGACCGCCAGCATGAATCCGTCGCGGGTGTCGATCCCCAGCGACGCGCCGCCGCCCGAAAGGGTGGTGATCATGCCGATCTTCACCGGATCGGCGGCCTGCGCCGGCAGCGCGAGCGCGGCAACCAGTGCCGCCGCGGCGAACAGAAGCGTCCTCATCGATGCAACTCCCCTGGTTTGCGGGAGGCATTCTCCTCCCATTTTCAATACGTAATTCAGAGCCGGATTTAAAAGTCGTTGAGTGATATCAAGGGGGTGTGATTCAACCGTCTTTGCTGAAAAAGACGGAGGATCGAATGCCCCGGGATGACATCACCCGCAAGCAGCATACCCGTGACGGACTGCGCGATCCAAG
>JANQGL010000021.1 GCA_028277325.1 Magnetospira sp. | reverse complement strand
GCCACGGTCAGCTTGTCCTCTTCCGAGAGCTCGTCCATGCCCAGGATGGCGATGATGTCCTGCAGCGCCTTGTAGCTCTGCAGCACCCGCTGGACCTCGCGCGCGACGTTGTAGTGCTCTTCGCCGATGACCCGCGGGTCGAGGATGCGGCTGGTCGAGTCCAGCGGGTCGACCGCAGGATAGATGCCCAGTTCGGCGATCTGGCGCGACAGCACGGTGGTGGCGTCCAAGTGCGAGAAGGAGGTCGCCGGCGCCGGGTCGGTCAGGTCGTCCGCGGGCACGTAGATCGCCTGGACCGAGGTGATCGAGCCCTTCTTGGTGGTCGTGATCCGCTCCTGCAGGGTGCCCATGTCGGTCGATAGGGTCGGCTGGTAGCCGACCGCCGAGGGAATCCGGCCGAGCAGCGCCGAGACCTCGGAGCCGGCCTGGGTGAAGCGGAAGATGTTGTCGACGAAGAACAGCACGTCCTGGCCTTCCTCGTCGCGGAAGTACTCGGCCTGGGTCAGGCCCGACAGGGCGACCCGGGCGCGCGCCCCCGGCGGCTCGTTCCTCTGGCCGTAGACCAGCGCCACCTTGGACTTGCCGCCTTCGAGGTCGATGACCCCGGATTCGATCATTTCGTGGTAGAGGTCGTTGCCCTCGCGGGTCCGCTCGCCGACCCCGGCGAACACCGAATAGCCGCCGTGGCCCTTGGCGATGTTGTTGATCAGCTCCATGTTGAGCACGGTCTTGCCCACCCCGGCGCCGCCGAACAGGCCGATCTTGCCGCCCTTGGCGTAGGGCGCCAGCAGGTCGACCACCTTGATGCCGGTGACCAGGATCTCGGTCTCGGTGGACTGCTCGACGAACTCCGGCGCCTCGCGGTGGATCGGCAGGCTGTGGCGCGCGCCGAGCGGGCCGCGCTCGTCGATCGCCTCGCCGATCACGTTGAGGATGCGGCCCAGCACCTCCGGCCCGACCGGCACCGCGATCGGCTGCCCGGTGTCGTGCACGTCGTTGCCGCGCACCAGACCCTCGGTGTTGTCCATCGCGATGGTGCGCACCGTGCTCTCGCCCAGGTGCTGCGCCACCTCGAGGACCAGGGTCCGTCCCAGGCGCTCGGTGTGCAGGGCGTTGAGGATCGGCGGCAGGTCGCCGTCGAAACGCACGTCCACCACGGCCCCCATCACCTGGGTCACGGTGCCGATATTCTGGTTACTGGCCATGTCAACCACTCCCACCAAACAGTCGGTTGTCCGGGCCGGCCTAGAGGGCCTCGGCGCCGGAGATGATTTCGATCAGTTCCTTCGTGATGTAGGCCTGGCGCGTCCGGTTGTAGGTCAGCGTCAGGTCGTCGATCATGTCGCCGGCGTTGCGGGTCGCGTTGTCCATCGCGGTCATCCGCGCGCCCTGCTCGGAGGCGTTGCTTTCCAGCATCGCGCGATAGACCTGCACCGACAGGTTGCGGGGCAGCAGCGCGGCGAGGATCTCCTCCTCCTCCGGCTCGTAGATGTAGCCGGCCTCCGGGCCGCGCGGGGCCGGCGCCACCGGGTCCGCGTCGGGAACCGGGAACGGGATCACCTGCTGCGGCGTCACGATCTGGCTGATCGCCGACCTGAAGCGGTTGTACACGATGGTACAGACGTCGAACTCGCCGCGCTCGAACATGTCGCGCAGGTCGCGCGACACCTTCCGGGCCTGCTCGAACGGCACCCCGGTCTTGCCGGCCACCCCGGTCGCCCGGGCGACGATCTGGTCCTTGAAGTCGCGTTTCAGGGCATCGGCGCCCTTGCGGCCGACGCAATAGATCTTGACCGTCTTGCCGTCGGCCTGCAGGGCCAGGGCGCGGCGGCGCACCTCGCGCACGATGGTGCCGTTGAAGCCGCCGCACAGGCCGCGATCGGCGGTGAACGCGACCAGCAGGTGCACGTCGTCGCGGCCGGTGCCGGCGATCAGCTTCGGCGCCCCCTCGAACCCGGCCAGGGTGGCGGCCAGATCGCCGAGCATGCGTTCCATGCGCTCGGCGTAGGGACGGGCGTCCTCGGCCGCGGTCTGGGCGCGACGCAGCTTCGAGGCGGCGACCATCTTCATCGCCGAGGTGATTTTCCGGGTCGACTTGACCGACGAAATCCGGATTCTCAGGTCCTTGAGACTGGGCATGGCGCGCTACTTGTTGCGTGGGCTCCCGGAAGACGGCGCCGGGGACTCGGACCCCGGCGACCCGGCTCAGGCGAAGGTCTTGACGAAGTTGTCGAGGAACGCCTTCAGCTTGCTCTCCGTTTCCTCGGAGATCGCCTTTTCCTCGCGGATCGCTTTCAGGATGTCCTGGCCGTTATGGCGGATGCCGTTCAGCATCGCGGCCTCGAACCGGGTCACCTCGCGGGTGTCGACCTTGTCGAGGTAGCCCTTGGTGCCGGCGTAGATGGACACCACCTGCTCCTCGACCGGCAGCGGGCTGAACTGGTCCTGCTTGAGCAGTTCGGTCAGCCGGGCGCCGCGCGACAGCAGCTTCTGGGTCGCCGCGTCGAGGTCGGAGGCGAACTGCGCGAAGGCGGCCATCTCGCGGTACTGGGCGAGTTCCAGCTTGATCGAGCCGGCGACCGTCTTCATCGCCTTGACCTGGGCCGCCGAGCCGACGCGCGATACCGAGATGCCCACGTTCACGGCCGGCCGGATGCCCTTGTAGAACAGGTCGGTCTCCAGGAAGATCTGGCCGTCGGTGATCGAGATCACGTTGGT
>JANQGL010000422.1 GCA_028277325.1 Magnetospira sp. | reverse complement strand
CAGGGCGAGGGCGGCATCCACGCCGCGTCGGCCGATTACCTGCGGGGATTGCGGGCGACCGCCGACGAATTCGGGTTGCTGCTGGTGTTCGACGAGATCCAGTGCGGCATGGGCCGCACGGGCCGCCTGTTCGCCCACCAATGGGCCGGGGTGGCGCCCGACGTGATGGCGATCGCCAAGGGGATCGGCGGCGGCTTTCCGGTCGGCGCCTGCCTGGCCACCGAGCGGGCCGCCGTCGGCATGACGGCGGGCAGCCACGGTTCCACCTACGGGGGCAACCCCTTGGCGATGGCGGTCGCCGAGGCGGTCCTGGAGACGATCGACGACGCGGCGTTCCTGTCCCACGTCGGCGAAATGTCGGCCCGTCTGGAGGACGGTTTGGCGCGGCTGGTGGCGGCGCATCCGGCGGTTCTCGCCGAGGCGCGCGGCATCGGCCTGATGCGGGGCCTGAAATGCGTCCGCGAGGGCGGCAACGCGGCCGTCATCGACGCGGCGCGGGCCAACGGCCTGCTGCTGGTCCCGGCGGCCGACAACGTGGTGCGGCTGCTGCCGCCGCTGATCGTCGACGGGGCGGAGATCGACCGCGCCTTGACCATCCTCGACCAGACCTGCGAGGCGCTGTCATGACCGGGGCCCCCCGCCATTTCCTCGACCTGGACCGGCTGGGAAGCGACGTCCTGCGCGACATCCTGGACATCGGCCGCGCGTACAAGAGCGCGCAGCGCGTCGACCTGCCCATGGAGGGTCGCACCCTCGCGATGATCTTCGAGAAGCCGTCGACCCGTACCCGCGTCTCGTTCGAGGTGGCGGCGCATCAGCTCGGCGGCACCGCGCTGTTCATGGATGACGCCTCGTCGCAGCTCGGGCGCGGCGAGACGGTGTCCGACACGGCGCGCGTGCTGTCGCGCTACGTGGACGTGATCATGCTGCGCACCGACGATCCGCGGAAGCTGCGCGACCTGGCCGAGCACGCCACGGTTCCGGTGATCAACGGGCTGACCGATTCCTCCCACCCGTGCCAGTTGATGGCCGACGTGATGACGTTCGAGGAGCATCGCGGCGACATCGCGGGACGCGTCGTGGCCTGGTGCGGCGACGGCAACAACGTGGCCCAGTCGTGGATTCATGCCGCGACCCGGTTCGGGTTCGAACTCCGCGTCGCCTCCCCGGAGGCGCTGCAGCCGGCCCCGTCGGTGGTCGACTGGGCGCGCGACCAGGGGGCGCGCATCCTGGTCACCGACAACCCGCACGCCGCGGTCCGCGGCGCCGACTGCGTGGTCACCGACACCTGGGTGTCGATGGGCAACCACGACGCCACCAACCGCCACAACATGCTGAAACCCTATCAGGTCAACGAGGACCTGATGGGCGAGGCGCGGGCCGATGCCCTGTTCATGCACTGTCTGCCGGCGCACCGCGGGGAAGAGGTCACCGACGGGGTGATCGACGGCCCGTGGTCGGTGGTCTGGGACGAGGCGGAAAACCGGCTTCACGCCCAGAAGGGAATCCTTGCCTGGTGTCTGGCGTGACCGGCGATCTGGTGCTGCCGTTCCAGGTGGACGCCTGCGGTCTGCGCGGGCGTCTGGCGCGGCTGGCCGACACCCGGACGCGGATGCTGGAGAACCACGCCTACCCGGCCCCCCTGTCGCGCCTGATGGGCGAGGCGGCGGCGCTGGCCGCGGTGCTCGCCGGGTCGCTGAAATACGACGGCCTGTTCAAGCTGCAGGTGCAGGGCGACGGTCCGGTGTCCATGCTGGTCGTCGACGTGGCCTCGAACGGCGATATGCGCGGCTACGCCCGATTCGATTCCGGGCGGCTGGCGACCTCCGATGCCGCGCGGGGCGGGCCGCTGCCGGGTCTCCTGGGAGCCGGGCACCTGGCGTTCACGGTCGATCAGGGGCCGGACACCGAACGCTATCAGGGAATCGTGCCGCTGGAGGGCGCCACCCTGGCCGACTGCGCACAGACCTATTTCCGGCGGTCCGAGCAGCTCGAAACGGCGATTCTTCTGGCCACCGACGACCGGTGCGCCGGCGCCCTGATGATCCAGCGGCTGCCGGTGCCGGCGGACGCCGATCCGGAAACGGCCGAGGACGACTGGCGGCGCGGAGTCATCCTGGCGTCCAGCCTGCGCGGCGAGGAGCTGTTGTCCGCGACCTTGCCGGCCCCGGACCTGCTTTATCGCCTCTATCATCGGGAGGGCCTGCGGGTCGGTCCGCCGCGCCCGCTGCGGTTTCAGTGCCGTTGTTCCGACGCCCGGGTGCGCGCCACCCTGCGGTCGTTCCCACGCCACGAGTTGGATGACATGCTGGAGGACGGCAGGATCACCGTCACCTGCCAATTCTGCGGGGCCGTCTATACCTACGGACCCGGCGAGATCGACGCGCTTCAGGGCCATGGCGATCGCGAAAATAAAAGCTAAAAATTCATTATAAAATCGATATAATGTGTCGCACGTCACATCGCCGGCTGGTCGCCCGGCGTAAAAAGGACATAACGTTATAGCGGTTTTGTCGCGGCGACCTTATTCGATGGACTGAAGGCCTCGGAACACAACGACTGTTGAAAATCCACAAGGCGGCTTGGCCGCAAACCGCATCCGGACGACTCGGAGGCAGGTCATGGCAGATCACGACATCCATGATACGGAAGCGCTCGACGAGGAGTCGGACGCTGAAAACCAGGCGATTGCGCAAGCGGAGCTGGATTTGTTCGGCGACGGGGCGCGGCCGGACCTCGACGACACCGAGGAACACGACCTCGTTCAGGCCGACGATGACGGGGCCTCCGAAAGCGTTGGCGGCATGGGCAACGTACAGTCGTCCGCACGCGACCTGCATCAGGGCGTCGAGCTTGGCGCCGTGGCGCCGGGGACCGACGACGCCGGCGATGCGGGCGGGGTGACGGGCAACCTGTTCGAGGACCTGACCGGCCCGGTGGGCGAGGCCGGCGTGACCGCCGTGACCTTCGACGGCGTTACGAGGGGGTTCGATGACCCCGAAGCGGTACAGACCGACGACGCAGGTCGCGCTTTTGTCGGTTTGGACACCGATCACGGCCGGATCGGCGTCTACGGGAACGGCGACTTTGTCTATGCGCCGGCGCCCGGTCCGGACGCCGGACCCGGGGCGCTGACCTTCCAGGTCTCGGTGGCCGACGCGCAAGGCGCGGCAACGGTCGTCGACCTCACGATCACCGAGACCGACGAGGGCCCGGTCGCCGACGTCAACCTGCCGCCGACCACGGTCGACCGGGCGTTCTCGATGAACGAGGACGGGACCCTGACCATCACCGCCGACCAGCTTCT
>JANQGL010000353.1 GCA_028277325.1 Magnetospira sp. | reverse complement strand
GGTCGAGGCGCAGGCCGCCGAGGGTGGTCGCGGCGAGCACGTTGACCGCCAGCATCAGGATCAGGGCGAACCCCAGGCCGAGCAGCGACAATCGCGAGCGGGCCAGCCGGTCGAGCCGCCGGTGCAGCGCCCGCATCGCTCAGTCCGCCTTGCGCAGGTCGACCGCGACCACCGTCGCGAGCAGCCAGAAGAGGATCATCGAGACGTGAAACACCAGGTCGCGCAGATCGATCACGCCCTGCCGGATGGCCTCGAAATGGACCAGGAAGCTCATCCCGGCCACCGCCTCGACCAGCGGCCCCGGCGCCCAGCCGCGCAACAGCCCGAGCACGATCTCGGTGCCGCTGACGGTAAACAGGAAACAGGTCACGGCGGCCAGCAGGAAGGCCACCACCTGGCTGCGGGTCAGCGCCGACAGGCAGGCGCCGATGGCCAGGAAGGCGCCGGCCAGGATCAGGCTGCCCAGGTAGCCGGCGATGATCACCCCGTTGTCGGGATCGCCCAGCAGGTTGACGGTGATCCACATCGGGAAGCTGAGGCCCAGGGCGAGGCCGACGAAGGCCCAGGCGGCCAGGTACTTGCCGATCACCGCCTGGCTGACCGAGACCGGCAGGGTCATCAGCAGCTCGATGGTGCCGCCGTGCCGCTCCTCCGCCCACAGGCGCATCGACACCGCCGGTATCAGCAGCAGATAGAGCCAGGGGTGATAGAAAAAGAACGGTTGCAGGTCGGCCCGGCCGCGTTCCAGGAAATCCCCGGCGTAGAAGGTCAGCGCCCCCGACAGGGCCAGGAAGGCGGCGATGAACACGTAGGCGACCGGGGTGGCGAAGTAGCTGCGCAGTTCGCGGCGAAAGATCAGGCCGACGTTACGCACGCGCCGCCCCCCGCTCGCCGAGTCCGGCGGTGATGGCCCGGAACGCCGCCTCCAGGGTTCCGTGTCCGGCCGCCAGTCGGTCCGGGGTGCCGTCGGCGAGCAGGCGCCCGGCGCCGATGATCACCGCCCGCGTGCAGACCGCCGACACCTCTTCCAGGATGTGCGTGGAGACGACGATGGCGCGTCCCGGCGCCATGGTCCGGATCAGGTTGCGCACGTGGTGTTTCTGGTTGGGATCGAGGCCGTCGGTCGGCTCGTCGAGGATCAGCACCGCCGGATCGTGCAGGATCGCCTGGGCCAGGCCGACCCGGCGCCGGAAGCCCTTGGACAGGGTCAGGATCGGCCGCTGCATCACTTCGGCCAGCGCGCAATGGGCCGCCGCCGCGTCGATGCGCCGCCACCGCTCGCGGCCGTCGAACCCGCGCACCGCCGCCACGAAGTCCAGGAACCCGGCCGGGGTCATGTCGCCGTAGGCCGGCGCCCCCTCGGGCAGATAGCCCAGCGCCGCCTTGACCTTCACCGGCTCGTTGACGACGTCGTGGCCGCGCACCGTCGCGGTCCCGGAATCCGGCTCCAGGAATCCGGCGATCATCTTCATGGCGGTCGACTTGCCGGCCCCGTTCGGTCCGAGGAAGCCCAACACCTCGCCCGAGCCGACCCGCAGGTCCAGGCCTTCCACCGCCACCACCGGCCCGAACCGCTTGCGCAGCCTTTGCAGGACGATCATGTCCGACATCGTGCGGAACCCCCTGCCCGTCGTCCCTGCACTGTCCGGCAACGGCTTGAAAAGTCAACCCCTTTTCGTCACGCGCGCGGTCGCTCGAAAGCCCCGCGCCCGACGCATGAGGCCTTCGCGAAAAAGAATGCTCAAAACGCTTGCAACAAAGCAGTGGCATTAGTAAAATCTAATATTAGGTAAACCGCATAAGCGGAGCCGCCCGTTCCCGCCGGGGCCGGGCGGCGGGCCGGAAAACAACCAAGAAGGAGATCAAGCCATGTCCGCACTGTATTGGTATGTGGCTTTCTACGCCCTGATCGGAATCGCCCTGTGGTTCGGATATCTGGTGCTGCGCGAGGTGGCCTGCATGACCGGCCTCCTGCACTGCACCCATCCGCACCCCCGGACCTGACCGGCGCCGCCCGCCCCTGACGGCGGGCGCCGCACGCGCACAGGACGCATCCCGCCGGCGCCGCGTCCCGGCGCCTCGGGAAACGAAGGCGGACGGTCAACGGCCGGTGATCCGGCCCGAGGGTCGGCCAGGCCCGCGGCGGGCCGGGACCCGCCAACGGCACCGCCACCGCCAGAAGCGGCAGCGGCGCCCCGATCCAGAAACACCGGCGCCGGCGCACCCGCTCAGACCTTGAGGTCGCCCAGCATCCGGTACAGCGCCTGCAGGGCCGGGCCGGCCGCCCGGTCGCCGGCCAGGGCGCGCCGTTCGAGGACCCGCGCGCAGGCCTCGGTCACCGCGCCGAGTTCCTCCGACGACAGGCTTTCGAGAAACGCGTCCGGATCGCGCCGCAGGCCGAGCACGAACGGATTCCGGCTCATCGTCCGACCCTCGCCAGCGTGACCGCGATCTTGGCGAACAGAAACAGCCAGGCGATCCCGTGGAAGAAGAAGTCGAAGATGTCAATCGGCCGGGTCAACGTGCCGTCGAACAGCATCTTGAGCTTCTCCCAGATATGCGGTTCCGGCCAGAACGGGGCGAGCCCCAGGGTCAGGCAGACGACGATGGGAACGGTCCAGGGCACATGGACCAGCCAGGTAATCATGCGGCACGTCTCCTCGGATCTCGGGGGCCGGGTCCGGCCCGCCTGTGGTCGGTTCGCGGCCGGGATTCCATGTCCGAACCGCCGAAGGATATGCTATGACCTTCGCATATGCGGTAAAAGCGGGAAACCGTCTTGGGAACGAGTTGGGGGACGCGCCGATGCGGGACTATTTCATCACCCTCGCCCGGTACAACGCCTGGGCCAACGCACGCCTGTTCAACGCCTGCGCCGAGTTGCCGAAGGACGAACTGGCCCGCGACCGCCAGGCCTTCTTCGGATCGGTCCTCGGCACCCTGAACCACGTGCTGGTCGTCGACCGCCTCTGGCTGGGTCGCCTCACCGGCGTCGACGCCGGGCTGTCGCGGCTCGACGAGATCCTGTTCGCGTCGCTGTTCGAACTCCGCCAGGCGCGCGAGGCCGAAGACCGCAAGGTCCTCGGGTTCGTCCAGTCCCTGACCGAGGCCCGCCTGGCCGGCGATCTGTCCTACCGCACCCGGGCCGGCCAGCACATCCACACCCCGATGCCTTACGTCCTGGGACATCTGTTCAACCACCAGACCCACCATCGGGGACAGGTCCACCACATGCTGATCGGGGTGCCCGCGGTGTCGCCGCCGCTCGACCTGGTCTACTACCTGCGCGAGGTGTCGTAGGTCGCCTTCAGGACCACCAGCGTGACGTCGTCGCGCCGCGTCGCGCCGTCCCGGAATCCGGCCGCCGCCGCCAGCACCGCGTCGAGGATCTCGGCCGCCGGCCGCGTGGCGTGGGCGCGCACCGTGGCGCGCAGGCGGTCGAACCCGAACTGGCGGCCGGCCGGATCGCGGCTCTCCCACAGACCGTCGGTGCCGATCACCACCACGCAGCCGGGTTCCAGGACGCGCGGCCCCTGATCGGTGTAGGCGGAATCGGGAAGGATGCCGAGCGGCACCCCGTCTCCGGACAGGTCGAGCACGCGGTCGCGCGCCGGATTGTACAGGAACCCGCCGCCCAGGCCGGCGTCGGCCCAGGTGAGCACCGGCGCCGCGCCGGGCGCGCAATGGGCCTCCAGGTGAAACAGGGTGACGAAACGGCCCTCGGTCACGTCGCGGCACAGGAGGCGGTTGACCGCCGTCAATTGCGCTCCGGGGCCGCCGCCGGTGACCGTCTGGGCGCGCA
>JANQGL010000334.1 GCA_028277325.1 Magnetospira sp. | reverse complement strand
GCCGGGTGAGGTCGACCATCAGGCGCGCGGTGCGGGTGAACAGGCGCCGCGCGGCCTCCGCGTCGGGCATCTCGCGCAGTTCGCGGAGATCGTGGCCGGCGCAGAACGCGCGTCCGTTGGCCGCGATCACCACCACGCGCACGGCTCTGTCCTCGGCCAGGGCGCCGATCCGCTCCTCCAGGGCGCCGACCAGGTCGCCCGACAAGGCATTGAACTTGTCCGGCCGATTGAGGGTGAGGGTGGCGATGCCGTCGGCGACGGCGGTCAGGAGAGCGGATTCGGTCATGATCCTCAGTCCGCGTCGATGAACAGGAGGCCGTCGTCGTCCTCGCGATGCACGAACGCGTCGTTGGCGATCGCGGCGAGGTTGCGGCGTGCCGCCATGTAGGGCATGTAGGCCCTGTCGATCTCGGTCAGATGTCGATAGAAGGATTCGATCAGCGTCTCTTCGAACCGCGCCGTGGACACCCTGGCGGGGTCGCGCTCGAAGTCGTCGCGCAGCTTGACCAGGTTGGCGGTGATCTCGTTGTGGGCGGCGCGGTGGGCGACAAGGTCCGGGTAGCGGACGGCCGACATCATCGATTCCTCGCGCCCGAAGTGATAGCCGGTGTAGTCGAGCAGGGCGTTGAGAATGCTCAGCACGGTGACGTACTGCTGGTCGTGGTCCCCGGCGAACGCGTCCTCGAACTGCTTCATCAGGCTGATGAGCAGCTTGTGGTCGGTGTCCAGGCTGTGGACCCCGACGCTGAATTCCGGTTTCCAATCGTCGATCCGCATGACCCGTCGAGTCCAGGGGACGGCTGTGGAGCGAGGTTTCCGACGCCCGGACAACATTGAACACGGGGGGCGGAAATTTCTCAATGTCTTTCGCGCACTGACCGAAGTTGCCAACGAAATCCGGCGAATCCCCGGGCTGCCGCAAAACCGCCTCTGGTCACGCCGTTGGTGAATGGTATTATGATACCTCATTGTTAATCGTATGATTTTGATTATGAAAATTTCATTGACACGGCAACCCAATTGCCCATACTGCCGCTCCGCCCGGGCGCCGGCCGCCCGTGCGGCGTTTCGACGCCGCGAAACCCCATACAGACGGGACGAGCATGAAAACCTATTCCGCCAAGCCTTCCGAAGTGGAGCGCAAATGGTACGTGATCGACGCCGAGGGACTCGTCCTCGGGCGTCTGGCCAGTGTCGTCGCCATGCGTCTTCGCGGAAAGCACAAGCCGATGTATACGCCGCACATCGACTGCGGCGACAACATCATCGTGGTCAACGCCGAGAAGGTGCAACTGACCGGCCGCAAGCGCGGCCAGAAGGTCTACCACCGCCATACCGGCTACCCGGGCGGCCTCAAGTCGCGGACGGCCGGGCAGATCCTCGACGGCCGGTTCCCGGAGCGGGTGATCCAGAAGGCGGTGGAACGGATGATCACCCGCAACCCGCTCGGCCGTCAGCAGATGCGCAAGCTGCACGTCTATGCCGGACCCGGGCATCCGCACGCGGCACAGCAGCCGGAGCCGCTCGACGTGGCGGCGATGAATCCGAAAAACAAGAGGAGTGCCTGAGCATGGCCGAGGAAACCAGGACCCTCGACGATCTGAAGGATCTGGGTCAGGCCGTGGCGCCGGCCGCGACGGCGGCCGCCGAGGCCGAGGCGCAGGCGCCGAAACGGGACGCGCAGGGCCGCTCCTATGCGACCGGCAAGCGCAAGAACGCGATCGCCCGGGTGTGGGTGAAGGCGGGCGTCGGCCGCATCACCGTCAACGGCCGCGATCTGGAAACCTATTTCGCGCGTCCGGTGCTGCGCATGCTGATCAACCAGCCGTTCGAGGTCGCCAACCGCAAGGACCAGTTCGACGTGGTGTGCACGGTGTCCGGCGGCGGCCTGTCGGGCCAGGCCGGCGCGGTGCGCCACGGCATCTCCCGCGCGCTCACCCTGTACGAGCCGGAACTGCGCGGCGTGCTGAAACGGGGCGGCTTCCTGACCCGCGACTCCCGCGTCGTCGAGCGCAAGAAGTACGGCAAGGCCAAGGCGCGCCGGAGCTTCCAGTTCTCCAAGCGCTAAGCTTAGACCTAAGACGCATTCGAAGGAGTGGTTGGAAGGAATTCCAACCGCTTTTTTGTATGTATCGTCCGCACTGGTTGATGTGCCGCCGTTTTTTTGCTCTTCACCCAACACCGGGGAAGGCGGCTCTGATTTTGAGGAAGAAGCACGCGCCATCGCGGCGCGCCACCAGGCCGGCACGGCAGGATCCCAATCCGACCCGGACCGAAAAACCGCCGCCCGCCGTGCATTGACGCGACCGGCGGACCGGATGGGGCGCGCCGACGCCCTCCGGAAATCGCGGACCGGGATATCTCCATGGTTGAAGGTATCGTCAAGCGCCTCGGAATGGCGTAAAATGGATGTCAAGCGGACCGACGAGAGGTGAACATGCCGTTCGTTTTCAAATCCCGGCGCGGCGACCGGAAGGGCGCCCGCCTGACGTGGCCGGCGGGCCTGCTGCTGGCCGTGGTTCTCGCTTGGCCGGCCATGGCGGTGGCCAAGGAGCGGGTGGCGCTGGTCATCGGCAACAACGCCTACCAGACCCTGCCGCCGCTCGCCAACGCCCGCACCGACGCCGGCGAGGTGGCCAACAAGCTGCGGAACCTCGGGTTCGACGTGGTCCTGAAGCTCGACGCCGGGCGCCGCGAGATGAGCCGCGCCCTGGCCGATTTCGAGGGCCGGCTGGCCAGTGCCGAGGTCGGCCTGCTGTTCTACGCCGGGCACGGGATCGCGTCCGGCGACAAGAACTGGCTGGTCCCCGCCGACGCCCGGATCGAGGTCGAGGCCGACCTGCGGTCGGAAGGCGTCGAGATGGCGGACTTCATCCAGGCGATGGGCAATGCCGGCAGCGACCTCAACATCGTGATCATCGATGCCTGCCGCGACAACCCGCTGCCTCAGCGCACCCGCTCGGCATCGCGCGGCCTGACCGTGGAAGAGGTCAAAAGCGGCAGCAGCGGCACCGCCATCATGTTCTCGGCCGGACCCGGGCAGACCGCCCAGGACGGCCCGCCGGGCGGCCACGGGGTGTTCACCGGCGCCCTGCTGCGGTACCTGGATCGGCCCGGCCTGAAGCTGGAGGACGTGTTCAAGCGCACGGCGCGGGCGGTGTTCGAGGAAACCGGCGGCGTGCAGGACCCCTGGATCCGGTCGTCGGTCAAGGACGATTTCTATTTCGTGCCCGGTGACGGCGCGCCGCAGCAGGCGTCGCTGCCGGCCGCCGCCCCGGCACCGGTCGCGCCGACCCCGTCGCGCACCGCCAGCCAGCCGCAAAGCGCCGAGTTCCTGTTCTGGGAGACCATCGCCGGCAGCGACGATCCGGACATGTTCAAAGCCTACCTGAAGAAGTATCCCGACGGCCAGTTCGCCGACCTGGCCCGGATCAAGGTGGCCAAGCTCACCGCCCCGGCGGAGCAACCGCGGGCCGAACCGGCGCCGCGGCCGGCGCCGCCGAAGGTGGCCGGCGACGTGCTGACGGACCGGCGGTCGGTCGCCGAGATCCAGCGGCGCCTCAACAACCTGGGCTACGCGGCCGGCCCGGTGGACGGCGTGTTCGGGGCCGCGACGCGGCGCTCCATCGCCGCCTACGAGCGGGAGCACGGCCTGCGGGTGCGTGGCGAGCCGACGCAATCGATCCTCGCCTCGCTGCGGCGCAACTCGACCGTCGTCAGAACGACCCCGTCGCGGCCCCCGGCGCCGGCCCCGACGCCGACCAAGACCACGCGGACCCAATCGGACTGGCAGCGGGCGATCGAGCAGCGGCGGCGGACTCAAGCCGCCGCGCCGCCGCGGCCGGCCCCGCCGCCGCCGCCGCGACAGCCGGCGCAGACGATGCGCCAGCAGGGCACCGGGTCCAATCCCCCGCAGCAACAGGGCGCGGGGGCGGAAAAAGTGCTGCCGCTGTTCCTGCAGATTCTGGGCACCGCGGTCCAGCAGGGTCGCCAATGACCAAGTCCCGTTCGCCGTCGGGTCCTCGCAATCCGTCGACCTGAAGCGAACAGACGGCACACCCCTTCAACGAGCGCCGGGTCCGGACAGGGCCCGGCGCGGTTCGGTCGGGGGCCGCCTTTCCTGTTGCATTCCGTTGGCGCGGCGGGCATTTTCCCTGATCGGTGCGCGGCGGGGGGCGCGATGCTGTCGGAGTTTCTTCAGTTCCTGTTTTCCGGCGTCACCCTGGGGGCGACCTATGCCCTGGTGGCGCTCGGCTTTTCCATCATCTTCAACGCCTCCCACGTGATCAACTTCGCGCAGGGCGAGTTCGTGATGATCGGCGGCATGGCCACCGTGGCCCTGCTGGGCGTCGGGGTGCCGCTGCCGCTGGCCATGCTGGCCGCGGTGCTGCTGGCCGCGGTGGCCGGCCTGCTGCTGGAGAAGTTCGCGGTGGAGCCGGCGCGCGGCGCCTCGGTGGTGACCCTGATCATCATCACCATCGGCGCCTCGATCGCCCTGCGCGGCCTGGCGCAGATCGTCTGGGGCAAGCAGTACCATGCCCTGCCGTCGTTTTCCGGCGACGACCCGCTGCACGTCCTGGACGCCACCCTGCTGCCGCAAAGCCTGTGGGTGCTGGGGGTGTCGGCGGCGGTGGTCGTGGGCCTGTTCCTGTTCTTCAACCGGACCCTCCTGGGCAAGGCGATCCTGGCCGCGTCCTACAACAGGGATGCCGCGCAACTGGTCGGCATCAATGTCAAGTTCGTCCTGTTCCTGAGCTTCGGCCTGTCCGGGGCGCTGGGCGCCGTGGCCGGCATCCTGGTGGCGCCGATCACCCTGACCCATTTCGAGATCGGCATCATGCTCGGCCTCAAGGGGTTCGCGGCGGCGATCCTCGGCGGTCTGGGCAACGGCCTGGGGGCGGTGGTCGGCGGCCTGATCGTCGGCATCGCCGAGGCGATGGGGGCCGGCTACGTCAGTTCGGAGTACAAGGACGCCATCGCCTTCGTGCTGATCCTCCTGGTCCTGTTCGTGCGCCCCAGCGGCCTGTTCGGGCGGCGCGCCACGGAGCGGGTCTGAGATGCGGCTCCCGGTGCGTCCGCGGACCGGCGGCCTGATCGCCCTGGCGGCGGCGATCCTGCTGCTGCCGCTCGGCCTGGACAACGCGTTCCACTACGAAATCGCCATCACCATCGGCTTCAACGCCATCGTCTGCGTGGGGTTGAACCTGCTGATCGGCTATGCCGGACAGATCAGCCTCGGGCACGCCGCCTTCGTCGGCCTCGGCGCCTACGGGGCGGGCGTGCTCACCGCCGGCCACGGCTGGGACCCGCTGGCCGCCACCGGCAGCGCGGCGGCGGCGACCGGCCTGCTGGCCTTCGCGGTGGCGCGGCCGATCCTGCGCCTGCAGGGCCACTACCTGGCCATGGCGACGCTCGGCCTCGGGATCATCATTTCCATCGTCCTGAATATCGAGGCGGAGATCACCGGCGGTCCGGACGGGATGCCGGTGCCGCCGTTCGCCGCCTTCGGCTGGGAACCGGCCGACGAGGCCGAATGGTACTGGCTGGTCGGGGGGCTGCTGTGGCTGAGCGTCTGGCTGTCCCTGAACCTGATCGACTCGCCGGTCGGGCGGGCCCTGCGCGCGGTGCACGGCTCCGAGGTGGCGGCCGAGGTGGTGGGGGTCGACACCACCCGCTACAAGGTCCTGATCTTCACGGTGTCGGCCGTGTTCGCCAGCCTGGTCGGGTCGCTGTCCGCGTTCTACGGGATGTTCATCACCCCCAACGTCGCCAGCTTCTTCCATTCCATCGAGTTCGTCGTGATGGTGGTCCTCGGCGGCATGGCGTCGACCTTCGGGGCGGTGGTCGGGGCGGCGCTGCTGACCCTGCTGCCGCAGGTCCTCACGGTGCTGGAGGACTACGAGCACCTGATCTTCGGCCTGATCCTGATGGGGGTGATGATCTTCATGCCGAAGGGCCTGCTGCCGACCCTGACCGGGCTGCGCCGGCGGAGGCGCCGATGAGCCTGCTCCGGGTCGAGGGGCTGTGCAAGGAGTTCGGCGGCGTGCACGCGATCGCCGACCTCGGCTTCGAAATCGCGGCCGGCCACATCCACTCCATCATCGGCCCCAACGGGGCCGGCAAGACGACGCTGCTCAACCTGATCACCGGGATCTACAGGCCGAGCACCGGTCGCATTTCGTTCGACCGTGCCGACGTGACCGGGCGCCGGCCGTCCGACCTGGCGGCGCGCGGCATGTCGCGCACCTTCCAGAACCTGCAGATCTTCTTCAACATGACGGCGCTGGAGAACGTGATGGTGGGGGCGCACCTGCGCCTCGACCGGGGGTTCTTCTCGGCCCTGTGCGGGCTGCCGCACATCCGCCGCGCCGACGCCGCGCTGCGCGACGAGGCGGCCGGTCTGATGCGCTTCGTCGGGCTCGACGATTTCCTCGGCGCGGCCGCCGACGCCATGCCCTACGGCGCCCTGAAGCGCCTGGAGATCGCCCGCGCCCTGGCGGCGACGCCCAAACTCCTTTTGCTCGACGAACCGGCGGCGGGCCTCAACCCGCGGGAAAGCAGGGAGATCGACGACGTCATCCGCCGGGTGGCGGCGCA
>JANQGL010000306.1 GCA_028277325.1 Magnetospira sp. | reverse complement strand
CTGTCCGTGATGACGAAACGCCCGGTATCCATTCTCAAGACCCCCCGCAAAAAGGATCTTGAATCATTTTTTTGTCCGGCTGGGAATCCCCTGATTGTCAACAGGCCCTAGCCGAAGATCCGGCGCGCGCGGCGCGTCATTTCCCGAGGGCGGACGCGCCGCCGCCGCCGTCCAGGAACGCCGCGAGCAGCCGCTCCCCGGCCAGGGTGGGATCGAGCCGGCCGTCGCGCACCCCGGCCTCGATCTCCGGCAACAGGGCCTCGACCCGGGGATGGGTCCTGAGCGCCTCGAACAGGCTGTCCTCGACCATCGACCACATCCAGCGCAGCCGCTGGCCGCGCCGCTTGTCCTCCAGTTCGCCGCACGAGTCCAGGGCCTCCCGGTGCGTCTTGAGGGCGCCCCAGAGCTGGTCCAGGTTGTCGCCGGTGACGGCGCTCATGGTCAGCACCTGCGGCGACCAGGCCTTGGAGACCGGAGTCATGATGTGCAGGGCGTTGCGGTAGTCGCGGGCCGCCTGGGAGGCGCGCAGCTTGTTGTCGCCGTCCGCCTTGTTGACCGCGATGATGTCGGCCAGTTCGAGGATCCCCTTCTTGATGCCCTGCAACTCGTCGCCGGCCCCCGGCAGCATCAGGACCAGGAACACGTCGACCATGTCGGCGACCACGGTTTCCGACTGCCCGACGCCCACCGTCTCGACCAGGATCACGTCGTAGCCGGCCGCCTCGCAGAGCAGCATGGTCTCGCGGGTCGCCCGCGCCACGCCGCCCAGGGTGCCGGCCGAGGGCGACGGTCGGATGAAGGCGTTGGGGTCCGACGACAGGCCCTCCATGCGGGTCTTGTCGCCGAGGATGGAGCCGCCGGAGCGTTTCGACGAGGGGTCCACGGCGAGCACCGCGACCCGGTGGCCGCGCGCCGTGAGGAACAGGCCGAACGCCTCGATGGCGGTGCTCTTGCCGACCCCGGGCACCCCGGTGACGCCGATCCGGTGCGCCCGTCCGGTGTTCGGCAGCACCCTTTGCAGCAGCTCGCGGGCCTGCCGCCGGTGGTCCGGGTTGACGCTCTCGACCAGGGTGATGGCGCGCGCCAGCAGGGCCGCGTTGCGACCGAGAATGCCGGCCGCCAGGTCGTCCACCGTCACCCGGCGGCGCTTGGTCACCGGCGGCGGGGTGTGGCTGGGCAGGCGTGAATCGACGGACACGGACATGGCACGCACCTCACCAGCGATTCGAGCCCGGATCCCCGTCCAGAGGGTCCTCCCGAACCGGTCATGATCTAAGCCCGCCTCACCCTTCGAGGACCCTGCGGGCCGCCTCAGGATGAGGCACTTTTGACGTTTCGCCTCACCCCGAGGTGTCGGGCACGGCGGGCCTCGAAGGGCGAGTGGGCGCGCCGCGCGCCTCGACCGCTCAGTGCGCCAGCGCTTCGTCGAGTTTGCCCAGCAACTCGAGCGCCGCGTCGGCGATCACGGTGCCCGGCGGGTAGATGGCCTGCGCGCCGGCCGCGTAAAGCGCCGCGAAGTCCTGCGGCGGGATGACGCCGCCGACCACCGTCATGATGTCGTCGCGCTCCAGCTTGGCCAACTGGGTCCGCAGTTCCGGCACCAGGGTCAGATGGCCGGCCGCCAGGGACGACGCGGCGACCACGTGGACGTCGTTCTCCACCGCCTGCCGGGCCACTTCCTCCGGGGTCTGGAACAGCGGCCCGATGTCGACGTCGAAGCCCAGGTCGGCGAACGCCGAGGCGATCACCTTCTGGCCGCGGTCGTGGCCGTCCTGGCCCATCTTGGCGACCAGGATGCGCGGCCGCCGGCCCTCGCGGGATTCGAAGCTCGCGATCCTGTCGCGCACCTTGGCGACGTTGGTTCCGTCGCCCACCTCGCCGCCGTAAACGCCGGAAATCGCCTTGATCACCGCCTTGTGCCTCCCGAAAACCTTTTCCAGGGCATCCGAAATCTCGCCCACCGTGCATTTGGCGCGCGCCGCCTGAACGGCCAGTTCGAGCAGGTTGCCGTGGCCCATCGCGCCGTTGGTCAGGGCGGTCAGCGCGCTTTCCACCGCGTGGTGGTCGCGTTCGGCGCGCAGGTTTTGCAGCTTCTCGATCTGCGCCGCGCGGACCGCCGAGTTGTCGACCTTCAGCACGTCGACCCGTTCTTCCTCGCTGAGCGGGAAGCGGTTCAGGCCGACCACCGTCTGGCGTCCCGAGTCGATGCGCGCCTGGGTGCGCGCCGAGGCCTCCTCGATGCGCAGTTTCGGAATCCCGGCCTCGATCGCCTTGGCCATGCCGCCCTGTTCCTCCACCTCCTGGATGTGGGTCCAGGCGCGGGCCGCCAGGTCGTGGGTCAGGCGTTCCACGAAGTAGCTGCCGCCCCACGGGTCGATGACCCGGCAGGTGCCCGATTCCTGCTGCAGGTAAAGCTGGGTGTTGCGGGCGATGCGGGCCGAATTGTCGGTCGGCAGGGCGAGTGCCTCGTCGAACGCGTTGGTGTGCAGCGACTGGGTATGGCCCTGGGTGGCCGCCATCGCCTCGATGCAGGTGCGGGTGACGTTGTTGTAGACGTCCTGCGCGGTGAGCGACCAGCCGGAGGTCTGCGAGTGGGTGCGCAGCGACATCGACTTGGTGTTCTGCGGGTCGAACCGCCTGACCAGCGTGGCCCACAGCAGACGCGCGGCGCGCAGCTTGGCGACCTCCATGAAGAAGTTCATGCCGATCGCCCAGAAGAACGACAGGCGCGGCGCGAAGGCGTCCACGTTCAGCCCGGCGTCCAGTCCGGCGCGGATGTACTGCACCCCGTCGGCCAGGGTGTAGGCCAGTTCCAGGTCGTTGGTCGCCCCGGCCTCCTGCATGTGGTAGCCGGAAATGGAGATCGAGTTGTAGCGCGGCATGTTCTTCGACGTGAAGGCGAAGATGTCGGAGATGATCCGCATGCTCGGCGCCGGCGGGTAGATGTAGGTGTTGCGGACCATGAACTCCTTGAGGATGTCGTTCTGGATGGTCCCCGAGAGCTGGTCGTGACCGACGCCCTGTTCCTCGGCCGCCACGATGTAGAGGGCGAGGACCGGCAGCACGGCGCCGTTCATGGTCATCGACACGCTCATCTTGTCGAGCGGGATGCCGTCGAACAGGATCCGCATGTCGTAGATGGAATCGATCGCCACCCCGGCCATGCCGACGTCGCCGATCACCCGCGGATGATCGGAATCGTAGCCGCGGTGGGTGGCCAGGTCGAAGGCCACCGACAGGCCCTTCTGGCCGGCCGCCAGGTTGCGCCGGTAGAACGCGTTGGAGTCCTCGGCGGTGGAGAACCCGGCGTACTGGCGGATGGTCCACGGGCGCTGCGTGTACATGGTCGGGTAGGGGCCGCGCAGGAACGGCGGCAGGCCCGGCCAGGTGTCCAGGAAGTCCAGCCCGTCGATGTCGTCGGGGGTGTAGAACGGCTTGACGTCGACCCCTTCCGGGGCGGTCCACAGGGCGCCCTGCGGCGGCGCGGCGTCGGCCGGCGGTTGCCAGGCGACGGTGGTGAAATCGGGAATCGCGGTCATGACGGCAGCACTCCCAGGTCGCGAAGGGTTTCGGTCAGGGTCGCCAGAAGGTCGTCGCCGAGGGCGATGAAGCGGTCGACGCCGGCCGCCCGGTCGGCGTCCTCGCGGTCGCCCGGCCGCCCGGCCAGGAACAGCAGCTTGCAGCCGGCCGCCTTGAGGGCCGGGGCGAAGGCGGTCACCTGCTCGGCGTACTGGTCGTCGCTGCCGCACAGGATGGCGATGGTGGCGCCGCTCTCGGTGAACGCGGCGGCCATTTGCTGCGGATCGGTGAATCCGGAGTTGCTGACCGCCTCGATGCCGCCGGCCTCGAAGTAGTTCTTCGAGAAGGTGGCGCGCGCCGTGTGCTGGGCGACCCGGCCCAGGTTGGCGAGGAAGATGCGCGGCCGCTGGCCGGTGCGGTCGCGGAACGCGTCGCTGGCCTCGCGCAGGGCCTCGAAGTCCTCCGACAGATGATGCGCCGGCAGGGCCTCGACGGTGGTCGGCTCGCCGCCCAGGGCGTCGGTCAGCGCCGGCAGCGACGCCGCCATGCCGGCGGCGATGGTCAGGCCGGCGGTCAGGGCGCCGCCGCCCGGTTCGACCGGATCGGGGAACTCGCCCGACCCGGCGGACGCGGCGGCGCGCAGGGCGTCGCGGTCCACCTGGTCGGCGGCGACCGGGCGTTCGTGGATGTCCGGGAACTCGGAAACCCCGGTCAGCGGATCCTTGCGCCGCGCCAGGGCCTTCTTGCGGGCCTTCAGGGTGGCGGCGACGGTGTCGCGCAGCGACCCGTCGGCGAGCACCGCGGCCATGCCGCCGCGCCGTTCGATGTCCTGGAACCTGTCCCAAGCGCCGGTCGCCAGATCGGCCGTCAGGCGTTCCAGATACCACGCGCCGCCGGCCGGGTCGGTGACGTGGCCGAGGTGGGACTCCTCGCGCAGGACCAACTGGATGTTGCGGGCCACCCGGCGGCTGAACGGGGTCGACAGGCCGAGCAGTGCGTCCATCGGCAGGGCGGTGATGGCGTCGGCACCGCCGAGCGCCGCCGCGAAGGTGGTCGCCGAGGCGCGCAGCAGGTTGACCCAGGGGTCGCGCCGGGTCAGCACGCGACGCGCGGTGACCGCATGCAGGCGCATCGGGGCTTGCGGCGCGGCGACCCCGCAGGCCTCGGCGAGGCGTCCCCACAGCAGGCGCGCGGCGCGCAGCTTGGCAATGCCGATGAACAGGTCGCCGTCGACCGGCAGCGCCGCCTCGAACAGGGGCAGGGCGCGGTCCGGCGGCATGCCCTCGCGGGTCTCCAGTTCGCGAAGGTAGGCGGCGGCGGTGGCCAGCAGGCAGGCCAGGACCTGCGCCTCGTCGGCCCCGGCGTCGTGGTAGGGCGCCATGTCCAGGCGCAGGACGCGGGCCGAGGGGGCCTCGTCGGCGACATAGACGGCGAGGTCGGCCATCTGGCCCATCGCCGCGTCGAGACCCCGTGGCAGCGTTCCGGTGGCCGCGAGCACGCCCAGCGGATCGGCGCCGAGCGACGGGCGGCCGAGCTGCGGGTCGATGCCGCGCCGGGCGAACAAACCGAACAGCAGCGCGCCGTAGGCCGCGAAATGGGAGCCCGGCCGCAGGGCGAGCGGGACCGCGGACAGATCGACGCCGTCGAGCGTCCGGTCCAGGTCGTCCAGGGTCCGGACCAGACCGCCGGTCGCGCCGTCCGGATCGAGGGCGAGCCAGATGGCGTCCACGCCGTGCGACAGCTCGTCGCGGATCGCCGAATTGCAGACCGCCGGGTCGGGGTGCTCCACGATCTGCCGGATCTGCCAGTTCCCGGCCCGCCCGAGCAGGGCGTGGGGCAGGTCGCCGGGGGCGTCGGCGGCGGCGTAGATCGGCTGAATCTCGAGTCCCTCGTAGGTCCTGGTGACCAGCTTCTTTTCGAAAGGCGCGCCTTTCAGGGCCTTGTCGACCAGGGCGCGCCACTGTGCATAGTCGGCGCGCGAAAAGTCGGCGGCAAGGGGTAGCAGGGTGTCCGTCATGGCCAGCGTTCCTTTGCCAGAAAATCGGCCGCAGAGATACGGCCGGTCCCGCAACTCTTAATCATCGGGCCAGTGACGTCAAGGTCTGTCCTGTCCCGCGGCGTTGCGCCGCGGCCCGCCTGTCGTCAGTACGACATGCGGAGAGTGATCGCCGTGCCGGGGGCGTCGATTCGCACCGCGGCGTCACGGAACTCGGGCGGTCCGGAAAGCTTGGGATCGTTGCTGTACGCCCAGCCCTCGGTCGGAATCATGCCCAGGAACCGGTCCAGGGTGCCGTCGTCGTCCTCGTCGTGGAACACCAGGACGGCATAGTCGCCCGGCGCCAAGTCGGAGAACGCCAGCACCGCGCGGCCCGGCCGCGACGAAAAGCGCGTCGTGTGAACCGCACCCTCGAGCCCGGGAAACCCGTCCGGGCCCTTCCACAAATATGCGCGGACGGAGCCGCCCTTGTCGCGCAGCCCGTCCACCGTGACCTCCAGGTCCGCCCCCATCGCGGACCCGGTGTCTGCGATCATCCCCGCCGCGAGCACCGCGGCGGTCCACACCCCAGTTCGGAATCTCATCGAATCCTCATGTTATTCTGTTTCCCTTTGGGATGCCCAATTTGGGGGGGGCAGGTCAAGAGAAGACTTCACGCCGGCGCGGTCGGGCACCCGGCGCGCCCCGGCGCCGGCTTGCGCGACGGTTCCGTCCGGCCTATGTGAGGGGCCATCGGGGACGAGGCGGGGGAATCGCGGATGTGGCGGCGACGGATTGGGGAGTGGGTCGAAGGGGGCACGGTGCAACGCGCGATCACCGGCCTGATCATCCTGAACGCGGCGTCGCTGGGCCTGGAAACGGCCCCCAGCATCGCCGGATCCTACGGCGATTGGCTGCATGCCTTCGACCGCGTGGTGCTGGCGGTGTTCGTGGCCGAGATCGCCGGCAAGATGCTCTATCGCGGTCTCGGGTTCTTCCGCAACGGCTGGAACGTGTTCGATTTCGTGGTCGTCGGCATCGCCCTGTTGCCGGCCTCGGGGCCGCTTGCCGTTCTGCGGGCGTTGCGGGTGCTGAGGACCCTGCGCCTGCTGTCGGTGATCCCGTCGATGCGCCGGGTGGTCCACGCGCTGCTCTCGGCGATTCCCGGTCTGACCTCGGTCAGTATGTTGATTTTATTGATATTTTACGTGGGCGCGGTGCTGTCGACCAGGCTCTTCGGGGCCACCTTCCCGGACTGGTTCGGCAGCATCGGGGAGTCCATGTACACCCTGTTCCAGGTGATGACCCTGGAGAGCTGGTCGATGGGCATCGTGCGTCCGGTGATGGAGGCCTACCCGCAGGCCTGGCTGTTCTTCGTGCCGTTCATCCTGGTCACCAGCTTCGCGGTGCTCAACCTGTTCATCGGCATCATGGTCGATTCCATGCAGTCGCAGCACATGGCGGAGCAGGACCAGATCGACAACCACATCGACGCCCAGACGGCGCTTCTGCAGGCGGATTCGGAATCCCTGCTGGCCGAGGTGCGGGCCTTGCGCGAGGAGGTGCGGGACCTCAGGCAGATGCTGGGCGAGACGCGGCGCTGACCCGGGCCGCGATCTTGGCCCGCGAGCCGGCCAGCACGTCCTGCGGGGTCACCCCGGCGGCGGCGCACAGGCGGACCCAGTCATAGGCCACGTCGCCCAACTCGTCGGCCAGCGCCGCCGGATCGGCCGGCCGTCCGTCGCGCAGCGCCGTCTTGATCAGGTCGGCCACTTCCCCGGCTTCCCCGGCCAGCCCGAGACCCAGGTAGGCGAGGGCCCCGTCAAGGTCGCCGGCCGGCCCCTTGGGTGCCGGAAGGGTGGCCGCCCAGGCGGCGTAGTCGTCAAGCGTCATGTCGCGCGTCTCCCCACGAAAAAGGTCCGCTACCGAGACGTGCGGCTCCCCTATGCCGGCCCGACGAAGGATATCGCCCGGGCGGTCCAGCGCCTGAAGTCGTGGGCCCGATTGCCCGAACACCGCGCCTCGCGAGAGCCCGCGGTCTCGCCCCGATCCAATCGATAAATCGATCAAGAGGCCTTTCTATTCAACCTTATTCAACGCACGAAGCCATCGGCTCAAGAGGCCGCCAACGATCGTACACGACCACCTAGTCATTTTTCCTGGAGCGAAAAAACTGAGTTCTTTTAAAAAAGCCGGAAAAACGGCACAATACTTCCGCGGCAAGCTTGCTCGACCGACGCCAAGCGTTATAGCATCCTTTTTCACACGGTTCCCCCGCGATCGACCGGGCGCCGTCAGGTTGCAATTCATACGTCTGGAACACTCAATGAACCATGCGCATCACGACATCCATGCCGTTCTGCCGCTGCTGTGGCACGACCGCTTCAGCACTGATCTGGCCGATATCCGAAGGGCCCTCGAACCGGAACTCCCCGGGATCCTGGATCGATTCTACGCCCGTGTCATGGCGATGCCGGAACTGGCCGAGTTGATCAAGGGACCGGATCACGTGGCCGTGATCAAGAGGAAACAGTACGAGCATTGGATGCTGCTGTTCGAGCAAGGACCCGGCGAGGACTCCCTTGCCCGCACCCGCCGCATGGGCGGAGTCCACGCGAGGGCGGGGGTTGACGCATTCTGGTTCCTGGCCGCCTACGGATGGCTGATCACCGAGGTGTTCAAGGCCCTTTCCGAGCACAAGCGCCTGCGGCCGGAAAAGATGGTGGTGTTGTTCTCGCTGATGAGCATCGACCTGCTGGTGGCCATGTCCCAGTACGAGGACACACTGCTGGACGAGGAAACGCGGAATCAGGCGCGCGAGCTGGGGGTTCAGAACCTGCGCGAGCTGTCGACCACGGTGACCCAGGTCAACAAGGCGGCGCTCACCCTGGCCAAGCTTTCGCGCAACAGCGCCCTGGCCAGCGAGGGCGGCCAGGCGATCGCCGGCGCCTCCGACGAGATGGTGGCGACGATCGACGAAATCGCCCGCAACGCCTCCGAAGCCTCGGGGCAGGCCCAGGAGGCGCGCCAATCGGTCGACGAGGGGCTGGGCCTGGCCGAGCGGGCGAGCGGCACCATCGACCAGATCAGCGCCACCTCCCACGAAATGACCAGCGGCATGGCCGAGCTTTCGCAGGCGTCGGAACAGATCGGCCAGATCCTGACCGCGATCAACGACATCGCGGCGCGGACCAATCTGCTGGCCCTGAACGCGACCATCGAGGCGGCGCGGGCCGGCGAGGCCGGCAAGGGTTTCGCGGTGGTGGCCGGCGAGGTCAAGAGCCTCGCCAACCAGACCGCCAAGGCGACCGAGGATATCCGCCAGCGCATCGAGGCCCTCAAGGCCGGGGTGACCACGATGACCGAGTCCGCCGAGCGCTCGGCCGGCTCGGTGGACGGCGGCCGCGAGGCGATCGGCGAGATCGGCGGCAACATGGACCGCATCGTCAGCCAGGTCGGCGCGGTGGCCGACAAGATGGCGGAAATCTCCAACATCCTCGGCCAGCAGAAGGAGGCGACGGAGGAAATCGCCGCCAACATCGGCCGGGTGGCCGAGCTGGAGGACCACAGCGCCCGCATGGTGCGGGAAATCACCGAGGCGATCCAGGTCACCAACGACGCGATGGCGGAAAACGCCACCCACTGGTTCAGCGAGGGATCGGCGCGCGGTCTCTGCGAAATCGCCAAGATCGACCACGTGCTGTTCAAGAAGCAGGTGATCGATACCCTGATGGGCGCCCAGTCGTGGAGCGCCGGCGAGGTTCCCGATCATCACCACTGCCGGCTCGGCAAGTGGTATTATTCGGTGACCGACGAACGCGTCCGCCGCAACCCGGTGTACGCCCGGCTGGAGGAACCGCACGCCCGCATGCATGCCGCCGCCAAGAAGGTCCTGGAATGCCACGCGCGGCACGACTGGGATGGGGCGATGCGGGTGGTCGAGGAGATGGACGCGATCTCGTTCGATGTCCTGAGCATGCTGGACGAGTTGTCGCGCTCGCTCGACGGTCAGGGCTCCAGAAGATAGTCGACCAGCGGTTCCACCCCGTTGCGCCGAAGGAACCGTTCCGCCACCGCGCGGCGGTGCGCCGCGTCGCGCTCGATCAACGGCAGCGCCCGGCACAGGGCCGCGCCGAGGCTGTCCTCCGTCGCCTCGGCCAGCACGTGGGAGGCGTCGTAGTCGGCGATCACCTGGTTCGGCACCCCGCCCCGCAGGGCGACGATGGTCTTGCCGAACGCCACCGCCTCGTTGGCCAGGCCCGAGGCGTGGGTGTTCCAGGGCAGGTGCGGCAGGACGATGACGTCGGACCCGGCCAGGGTGCGGAAGAACGCGTCGTCGGTCTGGCTTTCGGAAATCAGACGAAATCCCGGCTGCCGTTCGGCGAGGACGCGGAACGCCGCGAGGGCGTCGTCGATGTCGTCGCAACGCGCCGGATCGGCGCCGACCACCACCCGTGCCTCGGGCGCGTGGTCCAGAAGGCGCCGGACCGCGCCCGGCAGCAGATGCGCCCCCTTCACCCGGCTGACCGCCGACGGGGCGAAGAAGGTCGGCGGGCGCGGCGCCTCGGCGACCGCCAGATAGCCGGCGACCAGATCACGGGAAATCTGCGAGAACGGCATCACCGGCACCGGCGCGCCCCAGACGCGGGCGTACCCGGTGTCCCGGATGTACTGATAGACCCGGGTGCGGCCGGCCTTCTCCGGACGCGCCACCGCGTGGCGGAGCGCGTTGAACCCGGTCGCGTACATGGCCAGTCCCAGATCGCCGTCCGGGTTGTCCGGGCGATCGGTCATCGGGCCGGCCATGCCCACCACCAGGCGCGGCGTTTTCCCGTCCGGCAGATCGCCGACCCACTTGCCGACGGCGACCATCCCGCGCTGGTTCATGGACGGGAACAGGACCAGGTCGTCGCGCGTGACCAGCGGCGTCAGGAGCGCCAGGCTGCGGTAGGTCAGGTCGTTGACCAGCAACAGGGATTCAACCTGCGCGGCGAGAACGCTCGGCGGCTGGCCCCAGGTCGTGGCGTCGAACAGACCGCTCACGAACATCGGCGCCGAGGCCGCTCCCAGCGCCGAGCGCACCGCCGGGTCGACCTCGCGGTGGCAGCACACCACGCCGACCAGGCCGCGCTTCGCCAACTCGCCGCAGATCAGGCGGTCGAGATTGAAGAAGTGGCCGCCGAAGCTTTTCAGGCTGGGGTCGACCATCAGGATCTTCATGAGTCCCCTCCCGTCGAGGCCGGGCGGCCGGCCCGAACGTCACAACGCCTCGAAAGCGCCCCGGATCGCCGCCAGATCCGGATCGTCCGCCGGGTAGGCCTCCGCCCCGCCCATCCCCCACACCGGCCCCGGCCAGGCCGGGTCCGCCCGATGGCGGGCCACCAGGTGGAGGTGCAACTGCGGCACCAGGTTGCCGAGCGCCCCGACGTTGACCCGGTCGGGCGCGAACAGGTCCTCCAGCAGCCGCGACAGCAGGGTGACCTCCTGCATCAGCAGCAGGTGGTCGGTGCGGTCCATGCGGTGCAGGGCCTCCAGGTCCGGCCGCCGCGGCACCAGGATCAGCCACGGGAACCGGCGGTCGTTCATCACCCGCACCGCGGACAGCATCATGTCGCCGAGTTCCAGGGTGTCGGCCGCGAGGCGCGGATGCAGGGCGAAGTCGGCCATCAGCCCTCGCCCCCCTCGTGGTGCTCCTTGGTCCTGGCGAAGGTCAGGTCGGGATAATCCTCCTCCGCCTTGTTCAGGTGCCAGGCGTTGCGGGCCAGGAACACCGGATCGCCGTCGTGGTCCTCGCCCGTGTCGCCGCGCTGCCTGTCGAGGAACCTCTTGATCGGCCCGGCGTCCTCGGCGGTCACCCAGCGCGCGGTGTAGAGGGCGGTCGGCTCGAACACCACGTCCAGGTCGTACTCGGTGCGGATGCGGTCGGCCAGCACCTCGAACTGCAGGGCCCCGACCACCCCGACGATCCA
>JANQGL010000239.1 GCA_028277325.1 Magnetospira sp. | reverse complement strand
CCTCCCACGACCTGCAGGAGCCGCTGCGCAAGGTCATGGCGTTCGGCGACCTGTTGCAGGCGGAATATGCCGGGCAGCTTCCCGACGAGGCCCGCGACTATATCGCCAGCATGCAGGGCGCGTCCGCCCGCATGCGCCAACTGATCGGCGACCTGCTGTCGCTGTCCCGGATCACCACCGCCGACGAGCCCTTCACCCAGGTCGACCTGACGCTGGCCGCCCACTACGCCGTCGGCCTGCTGGAACAGGCCGTGGCCGACAGCGGCGGCCGGATCGACTTCGACGACCTGGCGACGATCGAGGCCGTCGAGACCCAGATGGTGCAGCTCCTGCAGAACCTGCTCGGCAACGCGCTCAAATACCACCGGCCGGGTGTCCCGCCGGAAATCCGCATCACCACCAGGCTGCGGCCGCAGGCCGATGTCTGCGAGCTGCGGGTCGCCGACAACGGCATCGGCTTCGACCAGAAGCACGCCGACCGGATCTTCGGCATCTTCCAGCGCCTGCACGGGCGGGACATGTTCGAGGGCACCGGAATCGGCCTTGCGATCTGCAAGAAGATCGTCGAACGTCACCACGGTCGCATTTCGGCCACCTCGGAAAAGGACGCGGGCACCGTGTTTCTGATCGAACTGCCGCGACGGCAGAAGACCGGCGGACAGCCGGCATGACGGAACCGAACCGGCGGGCCGCCATCCTGATGGCGGACGACGATCCCGAGGATTGCGAGCTGACGCGCAAGGCGCTGTCGGCGGCCGCGGCCGAGTTCGACTTCCAGACGGTCGGCAACGGCGAGGAATTGCTGTCTTATCTGCGCCGCCGCGACACGTCGCCCGGCGCCCGGCGGCCGGACCTGATCCTGCTCGATCTCAACATGCCGGTCATGGACGGCCGCCAGGCCCTGGCCGAGATCAAGAACGACGACGACCTGCGCCGCATTCCGATCATCGTCCTGACCACGTCGGACGCCGATGCCGACGTCGTGCGCAGCTACCAGCTCGGCGCCAACTCGTATCTCACCAAGCCCGGCACCTTTCAGGATCTGGTCCGGATGATCCGGCAGGTCGAGCAATACTGGTTCGAGCTGGTGCAGTTGCCAGCCCGGTAGGGCCGGTTCGAAAAACCGCCCCGGGACCGCATTCAGCTTTCATTAACCTAATCCCCGTGAGATGTATCGGTCCTCGCCTTGTACCAGGTGTGCTGTATGTCTTTCGCGCTGACGGACACCCGTATGACCACCCCGTCCGCCGGCGGCCCGGCCGCGTCGAGCCGCCAACCGTCCGATACCGACACCGCCGCCCCGCCGGCCGCCGGGGACCGGGCCGCGATCCTGATCGTCGACGACGACCGCGACGACCGGCGGCACCTGGAACGGACGCTGCGCGGGGCCGTCGGCGGCGATGTCGCGGTCCGGCATGCCGCCGATTCCGCCGCCGCCCTGGAACTGCTGCGGACCGAGCGTTTCCGGGTCGCGCTGATCGACCTTCAGCTCGGGGCCGAGTCGGGGCTGGAACTGGTCCGCCAGGCCGGCGGGCGCGTCTGCGCGACGCCGCTCATCCTGCTCACCGGCGCCGGCACGCGGGCCAACGACGTCGCGGCCATGGCGGCCGGCGTGATCGACCATATCGACAAGCAGGACCTCACGCCGACGATGCTGGCGCGGACCATCCGCTATGCCTGCCACACCCACGCCCTCGAGCGCCGGCTGCACGACACCATGCAGCGCCTGGAACGCGCCAGCCGGGCCAAGTCGGACTTCCTGGCCCGCATGAGTCACGACTTCCGCACGCCGTTGAACGCCATTCTCGGCTTCTCCGAGCTGATCCGCGACGAGATCATGGGACCGGTCGGCAACCGGGCCTATGCCGACTATGCCGGTGACATTCACGCCAGCGGCAGCCACCTGCTGGACCTGGTGAACGACGTCCTGGACCTGGCCCGGATCGAGGCCGGCCAGTTCCGGCTGGAACCGGTCGCCGTCGATATCGCCGCCGCCGTCGCCGATGCCGTCCGGGTGGCCGCGCCCCTGGCCGCGCGCAAGGACATCCGGATCGGCGCCGACCCCATGACGGACCTGCCCTAGGCAACCACATGAGAAGTAACAGTGTTTGTATGAGAA
>JANQGL010000224.1 GCA_028277325.1 Magnetospira sp. | reverse complement strand
CCGGGCTCAGAATGTCCACGAGTTCCATGGCCATGGTCTCCCTAGTGCACCGACTCCGACAAAAGGCACACCTTTTGTCGGCCCGGCGCTCCAGCCAAGTATTCGTTTGTGCAGCGATTCACCAAACGAAAGCCGACCTTCGCCCGAATCTTTCGTTTGGATCGCTGCACTAGTTCCCGGACCCTTCCGGGTCGATCCAGCCGATGTTGCCATCGGACCGCCGGTACACCACGTTCAGTCCGCCGTGCGCCCGGTTCCGGAACATCACCACGCAAAGGTCCGCCAGGTCCATCCGCATCACCGCCTGGCTGACCGTCAGGGTGTCGATGCGGGTTTCCATCTCGGCGACCACGATCGGCGACGCCTCGGCCGCCAATCCCTCCTCGGTGTCCTCCTCCGGCGCCAGCACGTATTGCTGGGCGGTGACCATGGCGTCCTCGCGGGCGTCCTTGTGGTAGTCGGTCAACCGCCGCTTGTAGCGGCGCAGCTGCTTGCCGATTCGCTCCAG
Source organism: Magnetospira sp. (assembly GCA_028277325.1). GTDB lineage: Bacteria > Pseudomonadota > Alphaproteobacteria > Rhodospirillales > Magnetospiraceae > JANQGL01. The sequence continues at coordinate 8,226 of JANQGL010000224.1, read as the reverse complement.
CGCCCCGTCGTAGGCGCCGTAGGCGTCGCCGCCCCGGTTCACGCCCTGCACCACCACGCCGCGTCCGGCATGCACCTGGAGATCGCACCGGAACTGATGGGCCTCGCGGGAGAACACCACGTTGGCGTCGATCGCGCGGTCGAAATACTTGCCGACCGCGCCATTCAGGGTGTCGACCACATGGACTCGCAGGGCCTCGCCCACGTCCATGTTCTTGCCTTTGACGGTTACGTCCATTCCATGTCTTTGGAGTTGTTTCGGTTCGCCATCGGGCCCCGTCCCGCGGCGAGCGTCCCTTCGCCGTTATGCCTTTCGGGGGGTGATCCGGACCATCGGCCGGTAAAGGACCGGGACATTAGTTGCCCGGTTCGGCCAAGTCAACGGTCCTTCGCGGTTTTTCCCTTCAGTTGCCGCCCAGGATGAGCCGCTTGTCGCGCCGCCGGTGGACCGAGGACGGGATCCGCATGCCTTCACGATACTTTGCCACCGTTCGGCGGGCGATGTCGATTCCTTCCTTGCGCAGCAGTTCGACAATCTTGTCGTCGGACAGCACGCGGCGCGGCTCCTCGGACTCGATCAGCGCCTTGATCCGATGGCGGACCGCCTCCGAGGAATGGGACGAGCCGCCGTCGGCGGCGGCGATCGCCGTGGTGAAAAAGTATTTCAGCTCGAACAGACCGCGCGGCGTGGCGATGAACTTGTTGGACGTGACGCGGCTGACCGTGCTTTCGTGCATCTCGATGGCCTCCGCGATGTCGCGCAGGATCAGCGGCCGCAGTTCGCCCACCCCATGGGCGAAGAATCCGTTCTGCTGGCGGACGATCTCCGTCGCCACCTTGAGGATGGTGGTCGCCCTCTGGTGCAGTGCCTTGACCAGCCAGTTGGCGGCGTGCAGGCTCTCGGACAGGTAGCGACGGGTCGCCCGGTCGTCGGTCTGGACCAGGATTCGGGCGTGATAGGTGTTGTTGACCAGCACCCTGGGCAGGGTGTCCGGGTTGAGCTCGACGATCCAGCCGCCGTCCGGCCCGGGCCGCATCAGGATGTCCGGGGTCACCGGCGGCGCCGCGTCGCCGCCGAACGCCAGGGCCGGCTTGGGATCGAGGGCGCGGATCTCGGCCACCATCCCGGCCAGGTCCTCGGCGTCGACGCCGCATGCCGCGAGCAGCGCCTGGGTGTCGCGACGGCCCAGCATCTCCAGGTTGTCGAGCAGGGCCCGCATCGCCGGATCGAGACGGTCCCGCTCGCGCAGCTGCAGGGCCAGGCACTCCGCCAGGTCGCGCGCGAACAGACCGGCCGGGTCGAGTCGTTGCAGACGGTCGAGGACCGCCTCCGCCCGCGCCACCGGACAGCCGAGCCGCGCCGCGAGGTCCGCCAGGTCGGCCGCCAGGTAGCCGCATTCGTCCAGGTGATCGAGCATCCCGAGGGCGATCAGGCGGTCCCCCGGATCGGCGATGTCGAGGCTGATCTGCGCGATGAGACGGTCGCGCAGGGTCGGCCGGTCGGCCAGGACGCGCTCCAGGTCGCCGGACGGATCGGAAAAGTCGGACGCCCCGCCGCCGCCCCACGAGTCGAAGGCCGCCGCCGCGCCGGCGGCGTCGGCACCGATGTCGCCGAACTGGTTGTCCACGTCGACGTCCATCGCGTGGCGCGATTCCGCCACCCCGAGGAGGGAATCGTCGGCCGCGACCGCGTCCACCGCGGCCCGTCCCTCGGCCGCCTCGGGGGGGTCGGGGGTCTCCGTCCCTTCCTCCCCCGGGTCGTCCCGGGTCAGCAGGGGATTGCGTTCCAGCTCCTGGTCGACGTAGGCGTCCAGTTCCAGGTTGCTCATCTGCAGCAGCTTGATGGCCTGCTGCAGCTGCGGCGTCATGACCAGGGTCTGGCTCTGCCGCAGATCGACGCGCGGGATCAGCGGCACGCCGCGCCTCCCCGGCCGCCGGCGCGCGCCACCGGGCGGGTCGTGCTACAGGCTGAACCGCTCACCGAGATAGACGCGCCGCACATCCTGGTTGCCCACGATGTCGGCCGGCGTCCCCTCCATCAGCACCGTGCCGTCGTGAATGATGTAGGCGCGATCGATGATATCCAGCGTCTCGCGCACGTTGTGTTCGGTGATCAGGACCCCGATGCCGCGGTCCTTCAAATGCCCGACCAGATCGCGGATGTCGCCCACCGCGATCGGGTCGATGCCGGCCAGCGGTTCGTCGAGCAGGATGAAATGCGGCCGCGTGGCGAGCGCCCGGGCGATCTCGACCCGCCGCCGCTCGCCGCCCGACAGGGCGAGCGCCGGGGTCCGCCGCAGATGGGTGATCGAGAACTCGGCGAGCAGGGAATCGAGCAGCGCCTCGCGTCGTTCGCGCGACTTCTCCACCGTTTCGAGGACGGCGCGGATATTGCCTTCCACGGTCAGGCCGCGGAAGATCGACGCCTCCTGCGGCAGGTAGCCGATGCCGAGCCGGGCGCGGCGGTACATGGGCAGGTCGGTGATGTCGTGACCGTCCAGGGTGACGCGGCCGAAATCGGGCGCGATGAGGCCGGTGATCATGTAGAAGCAGGTCGTCTTGCCGGCCCCGTTGGGGCCCAGCAGGCCGACCACCTCGCCACGCTGCATGGACAGGGTGACGCCGCGCACCACCGGCCGTTTCTTGAACCGCTTGGACAGGTTTTCGGCCACCAGCCCCCGGTTGTCGGCGACCAGCCGCGGATCGGCCCGCCGCGGCACGTCGCCGCTCAGCTTGGGGTGCACCGATTCCGGCGCGCCGCGTTTTCCCTTGCGTCCGATCATCACGCCCCTGGTCGCTCCCTATTCCCCGGCGCCCTCGGGCACCAATACCCCCCGCACGCGGCCCTGGCCCGTCCGGGCGGCGTCGGCGCAGCTCCGCATGCGGCTGACGCCGGTCCGAAGGTTCACCGTCGCGCCGCAGCCGGTCAGCCGGCTTTTGCCGCGCGTCAATGTTACCGTCCCCGAGAGTGTCACGATACCCGTTTCCACCTGGTAAACGCCACGGTCGGCGGTGACGTCGTCCTGTTCGGTGGCGATGCGGATGTTGTCGTAGGCGTCGACCCGCTCGACCCGCGCGGTGTCGGCGTCGCCGCGCAGGTGGGCGACCAGCACGTCGGCGCGCAGCCGGCGATCGCCGCGCACCGCCGTCGCGTTGCCGCGCGCCACCGCCATGCGGCGGGTTTCCCAGTACTCGATCTGCCGGTCGGCGGTGATGGTGTCGGATTTGGAGACCAGGCGCACGGTCCCGCCGCTCAGCACCATGACCCCGCGGTCCACGTAGTAGACCCCGAGTCCGCCGGTCGCGGTGCCGTCGGGCGCCGCGATGCGGACATTGCCCTCGGCGTTGATCTGGTGGATATGCGTGGCGCCGTCCCCGGTCCGCCGGTAGAAGGCGCGCAGCACGTCGGCCCGCACGCTGGTGTCGCCGCGCGACGCCACCGCGTTGCCGCGCGCGATAAACATCCGGGCGTCCTGCCGCCACTCGATGCCCTGATCCGCCTCCACCTCCAGCGGCCGGCCGTCGCCGTCGCCGCCGAATCCGCGCAGCGCCTGGGCGGCGGCCGGCGCCGCCAGCAGCAGCGCGAGCAGCAGCACGGCCGACCCGGCGATCCGGCCCCTCATGGTGCCGCCTCCGCCAGCCCGGGATAGAGCACCAGGCGCGCCTTGCCGGTCAACAGGACGGTGCGCCCCCGGTCGACGATTTCGAATCCCTCCGCCGCCAGGTCGCCGAACGGCCCCTGGCCCTCCACCGGCCGGGTCCCGACCGCGCGGTTCTGGTCCAGGTAGACGTCGACCGACGGGGTGCGGAACTCGTAGCCCGAATCGTGAAACAGGGTGACCGATCCGGAGAGGTCGAGCCGTTCGGTCGCCTGGGTGTAGAGGCCGCTGTTGGCGGTCAGGACCAGCCACGAGCCGTCCTCCAGAACGAGGTCGGCCTTCGGCATTTCCAGTTCCACCTCGGCCGCGTCGGGCGTTTCGCTGCGCGCCAGGTCGGCCGACACCGTATACTGCCGCCCGGCGTCGTCGGTGCCCACGTAGCGGGGGTTGACCATGCCGAGCTGTCCGGCGTCGCCGTCGCCGAGCGACGCGATGCCGATCCGGAACCGTTCGTCCTGCGGCCGGATGTGCGGCCAGATCGCGACCAGGATCAGCAGCAGCAGGGCGATCACCGGCAGCAGCACCTTGAGCACCTGGACCATGCGCGAATAGCGGGTCAGCCGCCGCTGGGCGCGCGACCGCGCGTCGGCCGGCATGGCGAGGCGCAGCGGCGACGGACCGGGCGGGGGCGGGGCGATCTGCTCGGTCATGGCCGCGCCGTGCATGGCTCACGCCACGCCCGCCCGAAGGCAGTCGTGAATGTGCAGGATGCCGACCGGGCGCCGCGCGTCGTCGACCGCGAACAGGTTGGTGATCTTGCGTCCGTTCATCTCGCTCAGCGCCTCGCTGGCCAGGGCCTGCGGCCGGATGGTGACCGGATCCGGGGTCATCACCGCCTCGACGCGCCACGCCATCAGGTCCGGGCCCATGTGGCGCCGCAGGTCGCCGTCGGTGACGATGCCGGCCAGACGCCCGTCGGCGTCGACGATGCCGAGGCAGCCGAACCGCTTGGCGGTCATCTCCAGCAGCGCGTCCGACATCGCGGCGCCGAACCCGATCAGCGGCATCTCGCGGCCGCCGTGCATCACCTCGGACACCCGCAGCAGGCGCGCCCCCAGCTTGCCGCCCGGATGCAGTTGCCGGAACTCGTCGGCCGAGAAGCCGCGCCGCCGCAGCAGGGTGACCGCCAGGGCGTCGCCGAGCGCCAGCATGGCGGTGGTCGACGTGGTCGGGGCGAGGCCGAGCGGGCAGGCTTCCTCCAGCGGCGGCAGGACCAGCGCCACGTCGGCCGCCTCGGCGAGCGAGTTGCCGTGCCGTCCGGTGATCGCGATCAGGGTGATCCGGAAGCGCCGGGAGTGGGCCACCAGGTCGGCCAGCTCCGGGGTTTCGCCGGAGTTCGACAGCGCCAGCACCGCGTCGCCGGGCACGATCATGCCGAGGTCGCCGTGGCTCGCCTCGGCCGGGTGCACGAACTGCGCCGGGGTGCCGGTGGAGGCCAGGGTGGCGGCGATCTTGCCGCCCACATGGCCGCTCTTGCCCATGCCGCTGACCACCACCCGGCCGGTCGTCGCGGCGAGCCGCGTCACCGCCTCCGAGAAACCGTCGCCGAGCGATCCGGACAGCGCCTCGAGGCCGGCGATCTCCTGGCCGAGCAGGCGCCGGGCCACCGCCAAGTCGGCGGACTCGCGGGCCGGATCCGGGGCGGGCGCAACGGATGCGAAACGGCTCATGGTCACCTGGAACCGAAGGTGTGACGGCGCCGGAAACGGCCGGCGTCTCCGCGCAGTGTAGTGCGCCGCGTCAATTTGTACAAGAACCGTGCCAAGCGGGCGTCAGTGCTCGAGGACGTCGGGATGGTCCCAGCCCCCGAGGTCCAGCAGGGCACGGGTCGGCAGGAACTCGAAACATCCGCGCGCGATCTCCGACCGCCCCTCGCGCGTCAGAAGCTGATCGAGCCGGTCGCGCAGCCGGTGCAGGTGGAGCACGTCCTGCGCCGCGTAGGCGAGCTGGTTGTCCGACAGGCTGGCCTCGCCCCAATCCGACTGCTGTTCCTCCTTGGACACGTCGATGCCGAGGAGGTTGTCGCAAAGGTGCTTCAACCCATGGCGCTCGGAATTGGTGCGGCACAGCTTGGAGGCCACCTTGGTGCAGTAGACGGGCCGGCAGAGCACGCCCAGCGCCGCGTAGAGGATCGCCATGTCGAACCGCGCGAAATGGAAGATCTTGGTGACCGTCGGATCGACCAACAGGGCCGCGAGATTGGGCGCGTCGTAGGGATCGCCGGGCGGGAAATGCACCAGGTGGCACACCCCGTCGCCGGCCGATAGCTGGACCAGGCAAAGGCGGTCCCGGTGCGGATTGAGCCCCATGGTCTCGGTGTCCACGGCCATGCTGTCGCCGAACGCCACATCATCGGGAAGGTCGCCGGTGTGCAGCCGGATGTCCATGCCCCCGGTCACTCCTCTCGGAAAAAAGGCCCCGGCCGTTGCGCCGCCCCGGGTCTCGGAACCGGGCGGGACCGCCCCGCGCCACCCCATGGACGGCCGGTCCGTGAATACCGCGTCGCGGCGACCACGGGCCATCCGCGGGATTTGGTGGAGCCGAGGGGGTTCGAACCCCTGACCTTCGCATTGCGAACGCGACGCTCTCCCAGCTGAGCTACGGCCCCATTCGGAGGCCGGATAATGGTGCCGGTCTGCGCCCCTGTCAAGGCTCTCGGATGCGTCCCGACGCGCCGTCCGGGCCTTGCCTTGGGCGGTTCCGGGGGCTACATTGCGCGCAATTCTACAGGAGGAGCCCGGCGGATGGACATTCTTCTCGTTCCGGTGATCGATGTGGCGGTGATCGCCCTGCAAATCTATACCTACATCCTGATCGCCAGCGTCATTCTGAGCTGGCTGGTCGCGTTCAACGTGGTCAACACCAGCAACCAGTTCGTCCATTCCTTGGGCGGTTTTCTGTACAAGGTGACGGAGCCCGCCCTGCGGCCGATCCGGCGGCGGCTGCCGAACTTCGGCGGCATCGACATCTCGCCTCTTGTGCTCATTCTCGCGGTCTTCCTGGTCCAGGGAATCCTGTTGAATCTGAAGGCCAAGATCTAGTCTGGTGGAACCGCCGTACGGCGCCGATCCGGCCGGCGGCCTGCGGGTGCGCCTGCGCCTGACGCCGCGCGCCGCGCGCAACGCCGTCACCGGCGTGGCCCCCGACACCGACGGCCGGCCGCTGTTGCGGGTCGCGGTGACCGCGCCGCCGGAGGACGGCAGGGCCAACGCGGCCCTGATCAGACTGCTGGCCAAGGCTTGGAAACTGCCGAAATCGGACCTGACGATCGCCGGCGGCGCCACCGGGCGCCGCAAGACGTTGCGGATCGACGGCGACCCGGCCGGATTGGCGCGGCGGCTCGACGACTGGCTGAGACGGGAGGGATTCGATGGGCGAGGCGAAACGGATTGACGGCAAGGCCTTCGCGGCCGCCCTGCGCGGCCGTCTCGCGGTCGCGGCAGGCGACCTCAAGGACCGCCACGACCTGACGCCGGGGCTGGCCGTGGTGCTGGTCGGCGACGACCCGGCAAGCCAGGTCTACGTGCGCAACAAGGTGGCCCAATGCGCCGAAGTCGGCATGGAGTCGCTGGAATACCGGCGCCCGGCCGACATCTCGCAGGGCGATCTCCTGACCCTGGTCGAAGGCCTCAACGACCGCCGCGACGTGCACGGCATCCTGGTCCAGTTGCCGCTGCCCGACCAGATCGACCCGGCGGCGGTGCTGGCCGCCATCGACCCGGCCAAGGACGTGGACGGCTTCCACGTGATCAACGCCGGCCGGCTGGCCACCGGCCAGGACAGCCTGGTGCCCTGCACCCCGGCCGGCTGCATGCTGCTGATCAAGGACACCCTGGGCGGCGGCCTGTCGGGGCTCGACGCGGTGGTGGTCGGGCGATCGAACATCGTCGGCAAGCCGATGGCGCAGTTGCTGCTGCGCGAGAACTGCACGGTGACGGTGGCCCATTCGCGGACCCGCGACCTGCCGGCGGTGTGCCGGCGGGCCGACATCCTGGTCGCCGCGGTCGGCCGGCCGCATATGATCGGCGCCGACTTCGTCAAGCCGGGGGCGACGGTGATCGACGTCGGCATCAACCGCGTGGCGGCGCCGGACAAGGGGCCGGGCAAGACCCGGCTGGTCGGCGACGTGGACTACGCGGCGGCGCGGCCGGTGGCCGGCGCCATCACCCCGGTGCCCGGCGGGGTCGGCCCGATGACCATCGCCTGCCTGTTGCGCAACACGGTGATCGCGGCCTGCCGGCAGGCCGGCGTCGCGCCGCCGGACGTCTGATCGTCCGGCCGAATGCGGGCCCTGCTTTACGCCGTCTACCTGCTGGTCCTGCTGGAGGCGTTCTCGGCCGTCTACCTGCTGTCCGGCGCGGCGGCGGTCTGGCACCGCCCGGCCTACTGGGGCGGTGCCGTCGCGCAGCCGGCCGACGCCTGGCGCACCGAGTACCACCCCTGGGGCGCCTGGCACCGGCCGAACGCGCGCGGCCACCAGCGCAAGGCCTGCTTCGACGTGGTCTACACCTCGAACGGCGTCGGCGCCCGCGACCGCGAGCGGGCGCGGCGCCATGACGGGCGGCGCC
>JANQGL010000221.1 GCA_028277325.1 Magnetospira sp. | reverse complement strand
GGCCGATCGCCTCGGCCAGGGTCGCCTCCTCCAGGCCATTGGCCGCCATGTCGGCCGCGAGTTGCGGTTCGACGCGGTGATGGCCGCGATCGCGGCCGGCGTGCCGGCGCCGGACCCGGCGGAGGCGCGGGCGTTCTACGACGCCCGTCCGGACCGTTTCCGACAGCCGGAACGGCGCCGGGCGCGGCATCTTCTCATCACCGTCAACGCCGATTTCGCGGAAAACGATCCGGCGACCGCGGCCCGCCGGGCCGGGGAGCTGGCGGACCGCCTGAAAGCCGATCCGACGGCGTTCGCCGAACTGGCGAAACGCCATTCCGAATGCCCCAGCGCCCTGGAGGGCGGCCTGCTGGGCCCGGTGGCGCGCGGCACCCTCTATCCGGGCCTCGACGAGCGCCTGTTCGCGATGCGGGCCGGCGAGGTGGACGGCCCCATCGAGACCGGGGTCGGCCTGCACATCCTGATGTGCGAGGCGATCCTGCCGGCGCGCCGGATTCCCTTCGCGCGGGCCGAACCGAAAATCCGCCGACACCTGATCGACCGCCGCCGCCGGGCGGCGCAGGACGCGTGGCTGCGGCGCATCGGCGCGCGGTCCGGATGATATGAGGAGACATGCCATGCCGACCCGCCGTCATGTGCCCGCCCTAATCCCACTGCGTCAGAAATGGAGCAAAACGTACCGCATCAACGTGTAATCCAGATAGACCCTTGATCTAGCTACGTGCCAAGTCGTTGATATCATGTTCTCAGCCATTGTTTCTGACGCAGCAGGCTGTTAGGCGGCGCGGAACACCATGTCGCGCAGGGTCACGATGCCGATGGGGTCGCGCTTGTCGTCGACCACCAGGGCGCGCGAGATGTGATATTTGGTCAGCAGCCGCATGGCGTACTTGATGTCCATCTCGCCGTGCACGGTGATCACCGGCTTGCTCATGACCTCGTAGACGTTGACCCGACCCGGGGCGCGGTCGCGCGCCATCACGTCGCGCGCGATGTCGGTGATGCCGACCAGGCCGTACTCGTCGTGTTCGTCCCGCCGCTCGACGACCAGGGAACTGACCTCTTCGTCCCGCATGGTGTCGATGGCGTCCTGGACCGTCGCCGTGCGCTTGACGGTCCGGATGGCCGACGTCATCACTTCGGCGACCTTGACGTGCTCCTTCATGGCGATCCCCCGTTCAGATTTCCTGCTCGACTTCGTCCAACAGGGTGGGAAGCTGCGTCTTGAGTCCCACCGCGTCCAGAATTTCGATCTCGAAGGCGATCCCGGCCCCAGGGTCGCTGTCGAAACAGCCGGCGTCGGCGATCGCCTCCAGAATTTCGCGGGCCTTCGGTTCGGCGACCAGGAACAGCACCAGGTCGCGCGCCGCCGCCAGGTCGAGCCCGAGGAAGGTCTTGTGCGGCTCCAGGCCCTCGCCACGCGCGCCGTTGAGGACCGTGGCGCCGGTGGCGCCGGCCTTGCGGGCGGCGTCCATGATGGTGTCGGTGCGGTCGTCGGAGACCAGGGCGACGATCATTCGCAGATTCATGTGACCTCCTTGGGAGTCGACACCGGTTTTTTGAACCGGGCGAGAAACACGGTCAATTGCGAATATCCCATGACCGAGATCATGGGGAAAAGGCAGGCGAAGGCGATCATGCCGAATCCGTCCAGCAATGGGCTGCGGCCGGGAATGGACGTGGCCAGCCCGAGACCGAGGGCGGTGATGATCGGCACGGTGACGGTGGAGGTGCTCACGCCGCCGGAATCGTAGGCCAGGGGGATGATCGCGCGCGGCGTGCGCAGGGTCTGCGCGATCACCACCACGTAGGCGGCGGAGATATACCAGTGCAGCGGAGTCCCGGTGACGATGCGGAACGTCCCCAGCGCCACGCCCACCGCCACGCCGAGGGCGACCGCGATGCGCAGGCCGCTGGCGCGTACCGTGCCGCCGGAAATCTGTTCCGCCTTGACCGACACCGCGATCAGCGACGGCTCGGCGATGGCGGTGGAAAAGCCGATGGCGAACGCGAACGCGTAAACCCATCCGTAGTCGCGCCAGTCGATCAGGTCGAGCACCGCGCCCTCGCCGATGAAAAGCGGATCGGTGAGCTGCCGCGCCATCGTCTCGCCGATCGGGAACAGGGCCTGTTCGAGGCCGACCAGGAACAGGGTCAGGCCGATCAGGACGTAGACGAAACCGCCGACGATGCGACCCAGGTGGGGCGGCTTCTTGCGCAGCACCGCGAACTGGAACACCACCAGGATGAGCACGATCGGCGCCACGTCGCGCAGGGTCAGGACAAAGGTCGTGCCGACGTGCGACAGCAGGTCCATCAGAAAAGCATCCCGTAGAACATCACGAATATCATCGGCGTGAGGCTGGCGAAGGCGATCAGGCCGAACCCGTCGACCATCGGGTTGCGCCCCTTGATGACGCTGGCCAGCCCGACCCCCAGCGCGGTGACCAGGGGCACCGTGATGGTGGAGGTGGTGACGCCGCCGGAATCGTAGGCGATGCCGATGATCTCGGGCGGCGCGAAGAAGGTGAGGACAACGACGACGATATAGCCGCCGATGATCAGCACGTGGACCGGCCAGCCCTTGAGGATGCGGAACACGCCGAGCACCAGGGCGGCCCCCACCGACAGGGCGACGGTGATCCGAAGGCCCATGGCGTAGGCGTCGCGCGAGGCGTCGTCGGCGTCGATCACCTTGGCCATCGCGGCGACGTCGGCCGCCTCGCCGGCCACCGCGATCAGGGCCGGTTCGGCGGCCGTGGTGCCGAATCCGAGACAGAAGGCGAAGGCCAGAAGGGCGCTCAGCGATCCCTTGCGGGCGAAGGCGTTGGCCATCGTCTCGCCGATCGGGAACAGGCCCTGTTCCAGGCCCTGCACGAACAGCGCCAATCCGAGGATCACCATGATCAGGCCAATCGCGGTTTCGACGAGATTTGGAAACGGCTGCTGGATCACCGCCACCTGGAAGAACCCGATCACCAGGACGATCGGCAGAAGGTCGCGTACCGCATCCCTGATCAGTCCCAGGAACCGGAGCAGGAAACTTGACATCGGCCGCCCCGCCGTCGATCCGTCGCAACCGGATGATAGCACATCGCTTCCAGGCGGGTGGAGGATTCCACTTTTTTTGTCGGGAAGTTTTGTGACAGTCGTCGCAGGCCTGTTCGAGGGCGGCCGGGGCGATCGGGAGCGGGCGGCCGCGCGCCGCTCAGTCGCCGACCAGGTGCAGCACCAGTTGCCGCCGGTGCGGTCGCGCCCGGTGCTCGAACACGTAGAGTCCCTGCCAGGTGCCGAGCGCCATCCGCCCGCCGGACACCGGGATCGACAGCGCGGTGTCGGTGAGCGCGCACTTGACGTGCGCCGGCATGTCGTCCGGTCCCTCGCTGCGGTGGGTCACCCAGGATTCGTGCTCCGGCATCACCCGGTCGAAGAAGGTGACCAGGTCGCGGCGCACCGACGGGTCGGCGTTCTCCTGGATGGTCAGGCTGGCCGAGGTGTGGCGGATGAACACCGTGAGCAGGCCGCGGGCGATTCCGGTCGAGGCGACCCACCGGTCGATCTCGGCGGTCACCTCGTGCAGGCCGCGGCCGGCGGTCTTGGCTTGCAGGGTGTGTTGCTCCTGGCGCATGGCCCGGTTTTAGCACGGGACGCGCCGCCAGCCAATGACGGACCGAAAATTGTGCGCTGCACAATAGCGGTTGACAGGCGGCGGTGCACGGGATATATGTAGGAGCATGTTGCAGTGCAGCATGAACCGAGGTGCCCAAAAGGGGCCCATCCCGTGAATCGCTTGATGGAAAGGATTCGAACGATGATCGACTATAAGGACTTCGCCAACCTCGGCGCCACCTACACCGAGGCCGTGATCGCGTCGGCCAACGCCGCCAAGGCCGGCGCCGAGAAGACCTCCATGATGGTTTCGGAAATCGTCCGCGAGAACTACGACCGCTCGCTGACCGCCGGCAAGGCGGCGCTCGGCGCCCGTACGCCGGGTGCGCTGCTGGAAGCGCAGACCAGGTTCGTCAACGAGAGCCTGGGTCAGGCCGTGAGCTACGGCACCAACCTCGCCAACCTGGGCGTCGAGGTGATGGGCAAGGTGACGGAGCCGTTCGCCGCGCACGCCAAGACCTGCTGGACCGGCGCGGCCAAGGCCGCCTGATCCGCCTTCGTCCTCGCCTGGCGCAATCGCCGGCGCGACGCCGTCGGAGCCGACCTCCGGCGGCGTCGCCGCGTTCGGGGCCCTACTGGGACGACTCCTGGGCGATGTAGGCGATCACGTCCGCGATGTCCTGCGGATCGCTCAACCCGTTGAAGGCCATCTTGTTCTTCGGAATGAACCCTTTCGGGTCGGCCAGATACTTGGCGATGTTGTCCTCGGTCCAGGTCAGGTCCAACGCCTTCATGGCCTTCGAATAGCGGAACTTGGGCGCCGATCCCGAGGGCCGCCCGATGACGCCGTGGAGGCTGGGTCCGACCCGGTTCTTGCCTTCGTCCAGGGTGTGGCAGGCGGCGCATTGCTTGAACACCTTCTTGCCGGCCTTCGGGTCGCCCGCCTGGGCGGAACCGGCGGCAACGACGATCGCGGTCAGGATCGCGGCGCCGAGAAGCGGGGCACGGGATACGGTCATCGGGGCTTTCCCTCCTTGAGATGGCTGGTGTGGATCGGTCGGAGGCGGCAGGGATCGGCCGCCGTCCTTGGTGGGTGGCCGGATCCCGCGCCGGGTTTCACAAAGAAGTCAAAAAAACACCCCGTCGCTTACGGGGCGTTGTCGTCCGGTCCGTCCGCCGCGTCGCCGGCGCGCAGGCGGAACTTCTGGATCTTGCCGGTGGAGGTGCGCGGCAGCGGCGCGAAGAAGACCTCGCGCGGGCATTTGAAGTGGGCCAGCCGGTCGCGGCAGAAGGCGACGATGTCGTCCGCCGTCACCCGTCCGATGTGATCGGGCAGCAGTTCCACGTAGGCCACCGGCACCTCGCCCCAGACGTCGTCCTGGCGGCCGACCACGGCGGCGGAGAAGATCGCCGGATGGCGGCTCAGGGTGTCCTCCACCTCGATCGAGCTGATGTTCTCGCCGCCCGAGATGATGATGTCCTTGGCCCGGTCCTTCAGCTTCACGTAGCGGTCGGGCTGCATCACGCCAAGGTCCCCGGAGTGGAACCAGCCGCCGCGGAACGCCTCGTCGGTGGCGGTCGGATTCTTCAGGTAGCCCTTCATCACGATGTTGCCGCGGAACATCGCCTCGCCCATGGTCTCGCCGTCGGCCGGCACCGGGTCCATGGTCTCGGGGTCGATGACCTCGAGCCCGTGCAGGACCTCGTAGGGCACCCCCTGGCGGCCCTTCTGCACCGTCTGCGCCTCGACCGGCAGGGCGTCCCACTCGGACTTCCAGGCGCACAGGGTGGCCGGGCCGTAGGTCTCGGTGAGGCCGTAGATGTGCATCACCTGGAACCCCGCCTTCTGCATGTTCTCCAGGGTCGCCGCCGGCGGCGGTGCGGCGGCGCAGAGCACCTTGCAGGCGTGGCCGAACGCGCGCCGCTGCTCGGGCGGGGTGTTGATGACGAAGTTCAGCACGATGGGGGCGCCGCAGAACAGGCTCACCCTGTGCTCGGCCACCGCGTCGTAGATGGCGGGGCCGGAGACCTTGCGCAGGCAGATGTTGGTCCCGGCCAGGGCGGCGACGGTCCACGGGAAGCACCAGCCGTTGCAGTGGAACATGGGCAGGGTCCACAGGTAGACCGGGTGGCGGGGGATGTCGATCCCCACCGCGTTGCCGAGCGCGTTGATGTAGGCGCCGCGGTGGTGATAGACGACCCCCTTCGGGTTGCCGGTGGTGCCGGAGGTGTAGTTGAGGGTGATGGCCCGCCATTCGTCGTCCGGCAGTTCCCAGGGGAACTCCGGATCGCCCTCGGCCAGGAACGCCTCGTAGCCGATGTCGCCGATCGGCCCGCCGGTCTCTCCGGCCCGGGGATCGGTGACGTCGACGACCGGGACGCGGCGCCCGGAGAGGGCCAGCGCCTGCTTCATGGTGGCCGCGAACTCGCCGTCGACGATCACCAGCCTGGCGTCCGCGTGGTCGAGGATGAACGCCACGGCGGCGGCGTCGAGCCGGAAATTGATCGCGTTGAGCACGGCGCCCGAGGCCGGCACCCCGAAGTGGCACTCGAACATCTCGGGCGTGTTGTTGAGCAGCACCGCCACCGTGTCGTTGCGCCCGATGCCGCGCCTGCGCAGCGCCGAGGCGAGGCGGCGGGCGCGGGCGAAGGTCTCGGCCCAGGTGAGCCGCCAGTCGCCGTGGATGCTGGCCACGTAGTCCGGATAGACGCGCGCCGCGCGCTCCAGGAACACCAGCGGCGACAGCACCGCATGGTTGGCCGCGGTCTTGGGCAGGTCGTCGTAGGGGCTCGGTGTGGTCCCGTTCATCGCCAGTCCTCCCTCCGGCACGGCGTTCCGGCGCCGTGTTTTGGCGAAAAGGATGCCACAACGCCGGGGCCGGCGAAAGGGCGGGCGCGCCGCGCCTACCAGATGCCGCGGGTGTCGATCACCGCCTTGTCGCGCAACTGCTCGCGGCCGACCTTGGCGAACACCCGGTGGTCGACCAGCAGCAGCACCACGTCGGCGCGTCCCAGGGCGGCGTCGAAGTCGGTCAGGGTCAGGCCGAGGTCGTCGAGGGTCGGCGGCAGGGCCGACACATGCGGCTCGACCACCAGGATCTCGCCCAGGTCGGCGGCGACCAGCCGCACCACCACGTCGACCGCCGGACTTTCCCGCAGGTCGTCCACGTCCGCCTTGTAGGCCAGGCCCAGGCAGGCGATGACCGGCCGGTGCGCCATCGTCGCGACCCGCTGGCGCACCTTGTCGACGACCCGCGCCGGCATGCCGTCGTTGCGCTCCCGGGCGGCGCGGATCAGGACCGCGTCCTCGGGCGCCGACTCGACGATGAACCAGGGATCGACCGCGATGCAATGGCCGCCGACCCCGGGTCCGGGGCGCAGGATGCCGACCCGGGGATGCAGGTTGGCGAGGCGGATCATGTCCCAGACGTCGATGCCCAGGCGGTCGCAGATCACCGACAGTTCGTTGGCGAAGGCGATGTTGACGTCGCGGAAGGCGTTCTCGCTGAGCTTCGCCATCTCGGCGGTGCGCGCCGTGGTCAGGTGGCAGTCGCCGGCCACCACGATCTTGTAGAGGGCCATCGCCTGCTGGGCGCACTTGCGGGTCAGGCCGCCGATCACCCGGTCGTTGTTGACCACCTCGTCGAGGATGCGCCCCGGCAGCACCCGTTCCGGGCAGTGGGCGATCCGGATGTCGGACAGCTCGCCGTGGCCGGCGGGGAACCTGAGGTCGGGTCGGGCGGCGGCCAGGATCGCGGCCATCCGCTCGGTGGTGCCGACCGGCGAGGTGGATTCCAGGATCACCAGGTTGCCCGCCGCCAGCACCGGCGCGATCGCCTCGGCGGCCGCCTCGACGTAGGAGATGTCGGCCTTGTGGCCGTCGCGGAACGGGGTCGGCACGGCGATCAGGAAGGCGTCGGCCGGCTCCGGCGTCGCCGTGGCGCGCAACTTGCCGTTCTCCACCACCCGGCGCAGCAGGGCGTCCAGGTTGGGTTCGCCGAAATGCGGGGTGCCCCGGTTGACCTTCCCGATCACGTCGGCATTGACGTCGACGCCGATCACGTCGAGACCGCGATCGGCGAACACGGCGGCGGTCGGCAGGCCGATGTAGCCCAGGCCGAGCACGCAAATCCTAGTGAAGTTGAGCACGCACCAGCCTTTCGATGATCCGCTCGACGGCCCGGCCGTCGCCGTAGGGATTGACCGCCCGGCTCATCCGCGCGTAGGCGTCCGGGTCGTCCAGCAGTTCGCCGGCCTGGCGGACCAGGTCGTCCTCGTCGGTCCCCACCAGGCGCGCCGTGCCGGCTTCGATCGCTTCCGGACGCTCGGTGGTGTCGCGGGTCACCAGGACCGGCTTGCCGAGCGACGGCGCCTCCTCCTGGACGCCGCCGGAATCGGTGACGATCAGGTCGGCCCGACCCATCAGATGGACGAATCGCAGGTAGTCCACCGGGGCGATCAGATGGACCCCCGACCGCCCGGTCAGCACCCGGTTGGCCGCCGCCTGGACGTTCGGGTTGAGGTGGACCGGGTAGAGGACCTCCACGTCGCCCCGCCCGGCCAGCCGCAGCAGGGCGCCGAACACCCGCTCCAGGCCGCCGTCGAAATTCTCCCGCCGGTGGCCGGTGACCAGGACCAGCCGCCGGTTCGGATCGAGGAACCCGAACTCGGCCGACAGCTCGGCGCGCAGCCCGTGGTCGGCCGCGATGCGGTCGCGCACCGCGAGCAGGGCGTCGATCACCGTGTTGCCGGTGACCACGATGCGGGATCCGTCCACGTTCTCGCGCAGCAGGTTGTCGCGCGCGCCCTCGGTCGGCGCGAAGTGCAGGCTGGCGAGACCGGAGGCGAGGCGACGGTTCATTTCCTCCGGCCACGGCGACCGGACGTTGCCGGTGCGCAGGCCGGCCTCCACGTGGGCCACCGGGACGTGCCGGTAGAAGGCCGCCAGGGCCGCCGCGAAGGTGGTGGTGGTGTCGCCCTGGACGACCACCCAGTCCGGCGCGTGGTCGGCCAGCACCGGGTCGAGCGCGGCGAGCACGGCCCCGGTCAGCCAGGGCAGGCCCTGGTCGTGGCGCATCAGGTCCAGGTCGTGGTCGGGCACCAGGCCGAAGATGGCCAGCACCTGATCCAGCATCTGGCGGTGCTGCGCGGTGACGCAGACCCTGGAGTCGATTCCCGGGGTTTCGGACAGGCGCTTGGCGAGCGGCGCCAGTTTGATGGCTTCGGGCCGCGTGCCCATGACGGTGAGGATTTTCATCGCGCCGCTTGACGTTGGACGGGCCGCGCGGTGATAGCACGGCGCGACGTCCCGGTCAGCCGAAAATCCGGGCGCTCACCGCCTCGCGGCGGGCGCGTCACTTGACGCGCGGCACCTTGTGGCCTTCGAGGACCGACGGACGGCGGGCCCGGCGGCTGCGGTTCTTGGTCGCCAGGACTTCCTTCGCCGCCTGCATGCCGGCGCCCTCGATCTTGGCCGGCGCCGCGTCGCCGTCGCCGTCGTGCACCACGTGCCACCACTGATCGACCGCGTCGCCGCTGGTCTGGATGGCGTCGACCCGCACGATCCGCTCAAGGGCGGTCAGGCGGGCCTTCAGGCGTTCGATTTCGGTCTCGTCCATGTCTCGGTTCTCCTCCTTATGTCGGGTGGGCGGTCAGACCTCCAGCGGCAGGTCGGACCGGTTGCCCCATTCGTTCCACGACCCGTCGTAGAGGGCGGTGTCGTCGATGCCGATCAGGTGCAGGGCGAGCAGGGTCACGCAGGCGGTGACCCCGGTGCCGCAGGTGGCGACGATGGGCCGCGCCAGGTCGACCCCGGCCGCGTCGAAGGCGGCCCGGATCCCCTCGGCCGGCCGCATCACGTAGTCCTGGCGGTAGTTCTGGAGCAGGTTGGTGAACGGCAGGTTCACGCTGCCCGGGATACGGCCCAGGCGGCGGGTCGGGTAGACCTCCTCGGTCTGGCCGGCGAAGCGGGCCGGGGCGCGGGCGTCCACCACCTGTTCGCGCCGGGTTTCCAGGTTGGCCAGCAGTTGCCGCCAGTCGCGCGCCCGGGCCGGTTCGGCGCGCGCCGTGAAGCGCACCGGGCGGGGCTTGTTCCAGCTGGCCTCCAGCGGCCGTTTCTCGCGCATCCATTTCAGCAGGCCGCCGTCGAGGACCGCCACGTCGCGGTGGCCGTACATGCGCAGCATGAACCAGACGCGGGCCGCCGCGCAGCAGCCGCCGAGGGCGTCGTAGACCACGATCCGGTGGCCGTCGCCGAGGCCCAGCCGACCGGCCGTCCCGGCCAGTTGTTCGGTCGGCGGCAGCATGTGCGGCAGCGGCGAGCATTCGGCGCAAACGCTGTCGATGTCGAACCACACGGCTCCGGGGATGTGGCGGAGCTCGTGCTCGAAATCGGCCTCCCGGTCGACGATCGGCGCGAAATGGGTGGCGTCGACGATGCGCAGGTCGGGGGCGTCCAAATGGGCGGCCAGCCAGTCGGTGTCGACCAGGGCCTCGGGGTGGGCGTAGGTCATGCGGAGTCTCCCCTCGGACGGCGGACCGGCCTCACGCCAGCCAGGCGGGAACCGGAAGGTCCCGTTCGCGCAGGAACGCCGGATTGAACAGCTTGCTCTGGTAGCGGGTGCCGCTGTCGCACAGCAGGGTCGCCACCACGTGTCCCGGCCCCAGCTCCCGGGCCAGCTTGATGGCGCCCATCACGTTGATGCCGGAGGACCCGCCGACGCACAGCCCCTCGTCGCGCAGCAGGTCGAACACCACCTCCAGGGCCTCGGCGTCGGTGACCCGCTGGGCGTCGTCGATCGGCGCCCCCTCCAGGTTGGCGGTGACCCGGCCCTGGCCGATCCCCTCGGTGATCGAGGAGCCCTCGGCGTTCAGCTCGCCGTGCCGGTAGTGGCTGAACAGGGCCGATCCCATGGGATCGGTGAGCACCACGCGGACCTTGGGATTGCGTTCCTTCAAGGCCATGCCGACGCCGGCCAGGGTGCCGCCGGTGCCGACCGCGCAGGTGAAGGCGTCGACCCGGCCGTCGGTCTGGTGCCAGATCTCCGGGCCGGTGGTCTCGTAGTGCCCCTGGCGGTTGGCCAGGTTGTCGAACTGGTTGGCCCAGATGGCGCCGTTGGGTTCGCTGTTCGCCAGCTCCTCGGCGAGGCGCCGCGACACGTGGACGTAGTTGTCCGGGTCCTTGTAGGGGACCGCCTTGGTCAGCCGCAGATCGGCCCCGACCAGGCGCAGCATGTCCTTCTTCTCCTGGCTCTGGGTTTCCGGCATGGCGATCACCGTCCGGTAGCCCAAGGCGTTGCCGACCAGGGCGAGTCCGATGCCGGTGTTGCCGGCGGTGCCCTCGACGATCACCCCGCCCTGGCGCAGCAGGCCGCGTGCCTCGGCGTCGCGCACGATGGCCAGCGCCGCGCGGTCCTTGACCGAGCCGCCCGGGTTGAGGAATTCCGCCTTGGCGACGATCTGGCAGCCGGTCAGGTCCGACGCTTCGCGCAGGCGGATGAGCGGGGTGTTGCCGATGCTGCCGACGAAACCGTCGCGAAGGTCCATGATGTGGCAACTCAAAGAGGATTCTGCGAAACTTCGATGACAAAGACTAGCCGCGGCGACCTGTCATAATCAATCCCCGCAAGCCGCGACGGGCCGAGAAATGCCGCCCCTTGGCGGGGACCGGCCGGTCGGCTATTCCTGAACGTCGGCATACGCATCTGGAGGTGCCTGACGATGCGGATTTCGCTCATCGCCGCGCTGGCCGAAAACCGGGTGATCGGCCGTGCCAACCGGCTGCCCTGGCACATTCCGGGCGACCTGAAGCGGTTCAAGGGTCTCACCATGGGCAAGGCGGTGATCATGGGACGCCGCACCTGCGAATCGATCGGCCGGCCGTTGCCCGGCCGCCACAACATCGTGGTGTCGCGCGACCTGTCGTTCGGGCCGCAGAACGTGGAGGTCGCGCGCACCCTGGACGCGGCCCTGAGCGCCGCCGCGGGCTGGGGCGACGACGAGGCGATGGTGATCGGCGGCGCCGAGCTCTATGCGCAGGCCCTGCCGCGCGCCGAACGCCTGTATCTCACCGAGGTCCGCGCGACGGTGGAGGGGGATGTCCTGTTTCCGGACATCGATCCGGACGACTGGACCGAAGTGTGGCGCCAGGAGATCGTTCCGCACGGCGACGAGATCCCGCACGCTTTCGTGGTTCTCGAACGTCGGCCGCGATTCGCGGTCGACGGGCTGCCGGCCGGCGAGCGGGCGCGGCGCTATTTCGTCGACGGCGGGTTCCACTGCGCCGAGGCCGTCCTGAAGGCGGTGACCGACGTTTCGGGACGCACCGGGGCGGTTCCGACCCGCGTCGCCACCGGCTTCTGCAGCGGCCTGTCGCGCACCGCCGGCCTGTGCGGCGCCCTGTCGGGCGGCATCCTGGCCCTCAACCTGGCGCTCGGCCGCGATCGCCCCGGCGACCCGGTGGACGCCAATTACGCGGCGGTGCAGGATCTTCTCGACGTGTTCCGGGAGCGGTTCGGTGCAACCGACTGCGGCGACCTGACCGGCGAGGACCTGGCGACCGAGCGGGGGCGCCAGGCGTTTGCCGAAAAGGGCCAGAAGGAGACCTGCCGAAGCTACGCGGCGGCGGTGGCCGACTGGGTCGCGGCGCGCCTGGAGGCCGCAACCTGACCGAGGCGGCGGTCAGTGCGTGCCGCCGGTGACCTCGGCCAGTTGCAGGCCCGTCTTGACCCGCAGTTCCATGCAGTCGAACTTCCGGCGTTCCAGCTTGCGGCAGGCGGCGTAGGCGGTCGACTTGTCGAGGCCCAGAATCCGCGCCCGGTACAGGGTGCGGCCGTTGGACTTGCGCAGCGGCACCACCACGACCTCGCCGTTCGCCAGCAGGTTGGGCAGCTTGCGGATCGCCCGGTCGGCCATCTCGCGGGCCGGATGGCGGGCCGCGAAGGCCCCCACCTGAATGCCCCACTGGCTGCGCTGGTTGAGCGCCACGCGGGCTCCCTTGCCGGCCGCCACCGGGGCGCCGAACCGGGACGGCTTCGGCGACGGAACCGGGGCCGCGGCGGTGATCTGCCGCGCCACCTCGGCGAATCCCTTGTCCATCAGCCTGGTCATGTGGCGATCGCGCGACTTGGCGCTGCGGCCGCCGAACACCACCCCGACCAGACGCCGGTTGTGACGCACCGCCGACACCACCACGTTGAAGCCGGAGGCGCTGATATAGCCGGTCTTGAGGCCGTCGGCCCCGGGATAGGTCCCCACCAGGCGGTTGTGGGTGCGGTAGGTGCGGCCCTTGTGGGTGAACCCGGTCAGCGCGAAGTAGTGGTAATGCTGCGGGAAGTCGCGCAACAGGGCGCGCGCCAGGGTCGCCATGTCGCGCGCCGTGCTGAGCTGCGCCCGGTGCGGCAGGCCGGAGGAATTCCGGAAGTTGGTCCGCGTCATGCCGAGCCGCTGCGCGGTCTTGGTCATCAGGCGGGCGAACGGCTTCTCGCCGCCGCCCAGGTTGTCGGCCACCACCGAGGCCACGTCGTTGGCCGACTTGACGATCAGGGCGCGGATCGCGGTGTCGACGCTGATGTAGGAGCCGGGCGCGAGGCCCAGCTTCGACGCCGGCTGCGACGCGGCGCGGCGCGAGACCTTGAGGCCGTCGGTCGGGCGCAAGCGGCCGTCCTCCAGACGCTCGAACAGGAGATAGAGCGTCATCATCTTGGTCAGGGAGGCGGGATAGTTCCGGGTATCGGCGTTGGTCGCGTGCAGGACCTTGCCGGTGCGGGTGTCGATGACCAGCGACGCGTACTTGGCCATCGACGGCGTGGCGGAGACCAGCAGGGCCAGAAGGAAAAAAAGCCCGAACATCCGCCGCCCGGCATGCCGCGCGCGGCCCGCGGGGGAGATGCGGTGGTGGGCGGTCGTTTCCGGCGGCATGGTCATCACACGTCCCGATTCACGTCGTTCACGGCCCTCCTCGCGATCCCCG
Organism: Magnetospira sp.; assembly: GCA_028277325.1. GTDB lineage: Bacteria > Pseudomonadota > Alphaproteobacteria > Rhodospirillales > Magnetospiraceae > JANQGL01. The sequence goes on along the minus strand of JANQGL010000221.1, from coordinate 9,048 downwards.
CCGGCGCCGAGTGTATCCGTCGCACCACTTGCCTGTCCATGGTTTCCGTCACATATCCAGCAGCATGGGCGCGACCGCGACCCCCGTCATGGTGCGGCCCGAGGCTGAATAAAGAGTTAAACATGCCGTTGCGCGGTTCTCCCCTCCGCATCCTCGCGGCGGTCGCGGTGCCGGGCCTGCTGGCCGCCTGCGCGCCCCGGGACATCGGCCATCCGGTCGACCGCAAGCTCAACTGGTTCGCCTTCCTGAACGGCGACGACCTGCGTCCGGCCTGCGCCGCCGGCGAGGAGGCCTATCGGTTCGTGTACAACGCCGACTACACCCGCCAGGTCCGGATCTACGACGTCGCGGTGCGTCCCGACGGCCGGGCCGAGCTGACGGTGCGGGTGATCGGCCCGGCGACCCTGGCCGAGGTGACCCTGGAGCGCGGCGACCTCGATCTGATGGCGCCGTGGCGCGGCACGGTCGCCACCGCCACCCTCGGTCCGGCCGACGTGGCCCGGCTGCGCCGCGCGGTGACCGGTCCGGACGGCGCGCCGCCCGGTTTGGAGGTGACGTCCGACGCCACCTATTGGGTGACCGGCGGCTGTCCGGCCGGTGATTACCGGTTCAACCTGCTGGCCTATCCGTCGGACCGGTTCGACGCGTTCCGGCTCGACGAACTGTTGTTCGCGCGCGATCACAGCGGTGTTCCGGTGGCACCGCCGAGGAAGCCCGGCCGGAACCTGCCGGGGGCGGCGCGCGACGCCGACCCGGTGCACCGGCTGCGGGTCGGCGACAACGGCCTGTGGGGACTTCGCGGCGGGTTCTGAGGCCCCGCCGACGGCGCGCCGCGCGGTCCTGTCCCGGTTTATATTGCAATGCAAAAAAACCTTGTTGACAGCCGCCGTTTTCGGGACTAACCATGGTCCATGACATGCTGCGGCGCAACATCTCACGGCCCGCGGCAGGGGACGAGCCGCGATCGCCGGAACGGTCCGGCGGCCGCGGCAAACCGGGAGACCGAGCAATGCCGACCGCCAGGAAAACCCCGGCCGACGAAGCCGGAATCGCCGTCACGGCGGTGACCGGCGCGGCCGACGTGTCGGCGCCGACCGGCGGCGGGTTCGATCTCTTCGCGGAATTCTGTGCGCTGGGCCGCGACAACGTGAACGCCGTGGTCCGGACGTCGAACGCCCTGTTCGAGGGCTGCCAGGACATCACCTGGGCCTGTTTCGACGCCGCGCGCACGTCGGTGACCGACGGCTTCGCCGGCACCCGGGCCCTGATGACCTGCACCTCGACCCGCGAGTTCGCCGCCCTGCAGGGCGAACTGGCGCTCGACGGCCTGGAGACCTTCGGCGACGAAAGCCGCCGCATCGGGTTCATGTCGGCCCGGATCCTGGAGCAGGCCCTGGCGCCGCTGACCGCGCGCGCCGACGCCACCGCGCAGACCCTGGCCAAACCTATCGGGACCTGAGCGCTTCCTTCCTTCCACGTTCCTGTCCCAAAAACTGCGCCCGACGGTCGATCCGTCGGGCGCCTTTTCTTTTTTCGTTTGAAGGCCGCGCGGCGCCGCCCTAAATGGAGGGCCATGACGGAGTTCCTGTTCCCGGAAGCGCGGGCCCTGCACTTCCATCGCGTGGCCTTGGCGCAGGCCCGCGAAACCCCGACCCTGATTCTCCGGGCGCGCGACGAGGTGCCGCGCCTGCGGGCGTCGCGGCCCGATCTCGCCGACACCTGGGCGCGCTGGGAGCGGCTGCTCGACCTGCCGCTCGATCGGATGGCCGGGGAGGTGCTGTCCGACGATCCGGCCGGCGGCCTGCTGCGGGCGCATTCGCCGATCCATCGGTGTCTGGCCGAAACCGAGCGCAGGGCGCTTTGGCAGCGCGTCGGTCTGCAGCGGTTCGTCGCCTGTTTCCAGACGGCGGCCGAGGACCTGGAGCTGGACGACGCCACCCAGTCGGCGATCACCGGGATCGCACCGCGAACGCTGGCCGGCTGGCGGGACGAGTTGCCGACCACCATCCGGGCGTCGGTGATGGCAGGGCTCAAGTCGGTGGTCAGCATTCACCGCGCCCTGATCGGGTTCGCCGGGTCGGAGCACGCGCGCCGCGCTTGGCTGGCCGAGCCCAACCCCAACCTGGGCGGGCGCCCGATCGACCTGATGGCCGACGGACGCCTCGCCGACGTGGAGGCGTACCTGACGTCGGCGGTGCGCGACCGGATCGCCCGGGCCGACCCGCCGAGCGCCTGAGCCCGGGTCACCCGCGCCGCAGGTGCGGGATCATCCGCCCGGCCACGCCGTCCCTGCGCAGGTACCAGTGCCACAGGGTTGCCGCCACGTGCAGCCAGAAACCGAACAACAGCACCTTGGCCAATGCGCCGTGCAGCCCCTCGAAGGCCTCGTGCGCGCCCTGCGAGGCGATCAGCACCGGCACCTGGAACAGGCCGAGCACCGGCACCGGCTCGGGCAGGGTGGCAAGAATCATGACTCCGCTCAACGGCAGCAGCAGCATCGCCAGGTACAGGGCGCCATGCACCGCCTTGGCGGCCAGGATTTCCCATTTCGGCATGCCGTCCGGCATCTCCGGCGCCGGGTCGAGACGCCGCCAGGCGAGGCGGGCCAGCGCGAACAGCAACGCGGTCATGCCGAGCAGGGCGTGGTATCCGACGGTTTGCAGCTTGTCGGGACCGCGCGGCATGTCCTCCATCCGCTGGCCGATCACGAAGGCCGCGATCAGCAGGACGGCCATCAGCCAGTGCACGGCGACGCCGAAGGTTCCATAGTGCGTGTCGGTATTGCGAAAGGACATTTTGGTCTCCATGGAATTCTGGCGCCCCGTGGGCTCGGGGCGACCGGTCGTCCGCAGGCTAGGACGGGTCGGTAACCGGGTGATGACCGCGTCCGGTCATCCTGTAACGTTCTGTAACGGCGTTCGGCCCGGTATCCCGGGACGCCAGGCTTGCGTGGCCGGGGTCATAGCCGCAAATTGATTTCGCCACGGGAATGTTGCAGGGTACGGCGTCGAGTCGGCTTCATCGGAGGGTAATGAATCGGCCATGGCGATCCAGCGCCGCCTGCTCGTGATCGACGAGAACACCGGGGCCCAGAAATGGGACCTCGCCGGTGCGCTCGGTTCCAAAGTCAAGACACAGCGCCAGAAACGGCTGAGCCGGGTGGTCGGCGAGCATGTGTTGCCGGTCCTTCAGAAGCTCGAGTCCCTGGCGGTCAAGGACAAGGCAAACGTCCAGCCGAAGCTGGCCGGGCGCGGCCAGGAGGCCGTCGAACAGGACGACGCGGCGATCGAGACCGGCCTGATGCTGTTCGACCTGGCGGTCGCCGAGGGGCTGATCGTGTTCGAGAGCAAGGGCAGGAGCCTGGCCAAGCCGGGTCGGATGCCGAGCGGGCCGGTCGGCCTCTGCGGCATGACCATCGCCGAGGTGAAGCAGCATTACCTTCACCTCGCCACCCAGGTGATCATGCTCAAGGGGCAGGACGAGAAGTCCAAGGGGATCCTGCAGGAACGGATCCAGGAGATGTCGGCCAAGACGGTGGCCGATCTGCCCAAGGTCCGTCTGCTGGCGCAGTTCCACCCCGCCGCCCTGGCCGAACTGAACCAGGGCCTTCAGGGCAAGCTCGAGCAGATGCTGACCCTGGAGGAGGGCCGCCTGAAGCTGCTCGCCGGGATTCATCCGACGCGCGTCCTGCGGCCGTTGCGGATCGCCCTCAAGAAGCATTTTCAAAAGGTCCTTGAGATGGATCCGCGGTATCTGGCCGCCATCGACGCCGGCCTCGACCACCCGGCGAAGATCACCGCGATGGGCGAGGACCTGCTGCTGGTCGACGATCCGGACGTGATCATGGCGCTCGGCGCCTGGCCGATGAAGGAGACCCAGATCAAGGAGGGGGCCAAGGTCCGCCATCAGTACCAGACCCGGATCGCCGAGGTCAGACAGCAGCTCGGCCGCGAGTTCGAACTGGTCCTCAACAGCACGCCGCCGGTGGTGCGCGAGATCGGCACCTGGACCAACGACCAGATCGGCCGCTTCAAGCCCTACCTGCCGCACCTCGGGGCGTCGGCCATCGAGGCCATGCTGCCGCTGCCGTTCGATCACCGGCTGGGGATGCTGGAGGGCCTGTGGTACAAGCTCGGGCGCGACTTCATCGAATTCGAGCTGCACAACGAGGGCGGCGCCTCGGTGGTCCGCAACGTGGTCCGCGAGTTCAAGGAAATGGAGAAGCGCGGCTCGGCGCCGAACGACCTCAAGACGGTGATCCAGAACACCGACATGTTCGACGGCTGCATGCGGCGCTATTTGCGCTGACCCCGCGCGGCGCGCGGCCCCGCCGGCCTCGGCCGATCGATGCCGGTTTCCGCGAAATTCCCGCAGGAATCGCGGTGCGCCTCAAATCGGGACGGCGTCCGGCCGACCCGCCGCCGGGCCGGATGTCAGGCCGGCACGGCGAGACCCCGCTGCACCGCCGGGCGGGCCTTCAGGGCGTCGCTCCAGCGCCTGACGGCCGGGAAGTCGGCCAGATCCACCCCAAGGAACTCGTGGCGCAGGGACCAGGGCAGGGTGGCGATGTCGGCGATGGAGTAGGCGTCGCCGGCCAGGTATTCGGCTTCGGTCAGCCGCCGGTCCAGCACCCCGTAGAGCCGCACCGTCTCGTCGTGGTAGCGGGCCTTGGCGTAGGGCACGTCCTCCGTGGCGAACTTCAGGAAGTGGTTGGCCTGGCCGAGCATCGGCCCGAACCCGCCCATCTGCCACATCAGCCATTGCAGCACCGCGTAGCGGGCCGATCCCTGGCCGGGCAGCAGGTCGTCGCGGCCGCATTTCTCGGCCAGGTAGATCAGGACGGCGCCGCTCTCGAAGACCGCGATCGGCGCGCCGCCCGGGCCGTCCGAATCGACGATGGTCGGGATCTTGTTGTTGGGGTTGAGGCGCAGGTAGTCGGCCTTGAACTGGTCGCCCTTCATGATGTCGATCACGTGGACGGCGTAGGCGAGGCCCACTTCCTCCAGCATCACGGAGGCCTTCTTGCCGTTCGGGGTGGCGAAGGTGTACAGGTCGATCATGGTGGGGCCTCCCGGTCGATGAAGGTCTTGCGGAGCAGGCGGCCGCCGAGCGGCACCTCGGCCAGACGGGCGGCGACGCGCGACGCCGCGCCGCCGTCGCCGTAAGGGTTGTCCAGACTCCCCAGGGGGGCGCGGAACGCCGGGTCGACGGCGCGCCGGATGGCGGCCGCGATGGCCGGCGCGTCGAACGGCACGTCGATCACGTTGGCGGCGCGCGGGCGGCCCTTCTGGCGGTCGCCGATGTTGACCACCGGCAGGCCGAACGCCGCCGCCTCGATGATCCCCGACGACGAGTTGCCGACCATGGCCGACGCCCGCCGCATGAGCGCCACATAGGCGGCCGTGCCCAGATGGTCAACCCGCCGGACGTCGGGCCGGCCGTCGGCGAAGGCGCCCAGCGCCCGCCCGATGGCGTCGCCGCCCGGATCGGCGTTGCCGCCGGTGATCACGCAGGACAGTCCGCTCGCCGCCAGGGCGTCGATCAGCGCCGCCGCCTGCGCCTCGCAGGGCACGTCGGACAGGGTTTCCGGATGCAGGGCGACCAGCAGCGGCGGCGGATCGAGCGCGATCCCGAAGCGGCGCCGCAACTCGTCCGGCGTCGCCGGGGTCACCGCGCGCAGGGCGTCCAGTCCGGGCGCCCCGCAGACGGTGATCCGCCAGTCCTCCTCGCCCATCTGGCGCAGGCGGCGGGCGAAGGTTCCGGCGGCCGGGAAATGCAGGTGGGCGAGCTTGGAGAGGGCGTGCCGGAACTGGTCGTCCATCGCGCCCTCGGTGATCTCGCCGCCGTGCAGGTGGGCAAGCGGGAGGCGCAGCGGTCCCGCCGCCATGGCGCAGGCCAGCATCTCGTAGCGGTCGCCCAGCACCAGCAGCAGGTCCGGCGGCGAGTCGGCGAGCGCCGCCGCCATGCCCGTCGTGGCGCGCCCCATCGCCTCGGCGACCGCGCGCGGGGAGTCCGTCTCGCCCAGGCAGGGCACGCGGGCGCGGATCGGGAACCCGTCGGACGTGATCTCGTCCACCGTGTGGCCGTGACGCGCCGACAGGTGGCTGCCCGAGACATAAAGCTCCGGGGCCAGGGCCGGCGAATCGGCGAGCGCCCGGATCACCGGCCGCAGGATGCCGTAGTCGGCGCGCGAGGTGGTGACGAGGCCGATCCGCCGCATGGGCGCCTCCGTCGGGCGGCCTCAGCCGCCCAGCTTGCGTCGCAGGATCTCGTTCACCATGCCCGGGTTGGCCCGGCCCCTGGACAGCTTCATCACCTGTCCGACGAGCCAGCCGCCGACCTTCCGGTTGCCCTGGCGGAACTGCCCGGCCTGTTGCGGGTTGGCGGCGATCACCTCGTCCACCATGGCCTCCAGGGCGCCGCTGTCGGAGACCTGCCTGAGACCCTTTTCCTCGACGATCGCGGCCGGTGCCTGGCCGGTCTCCAGCATCGCCTCGAAGACCTCCTTGGCGATACGGCCGGACAGGGTGCCGTCGGAGATCAGGTCGACCAGTGCGCCCAGGTGCTCGGCCGAAACCGGGCTCTCCGAAACGTCCTTGCCCAGCCTGTTGAGGGCGCCGAACAGGTTGGTGAGGGTCCAGTTGGCGACCAGCTTGGCGTCGCGTCCGGCCGCCGCGCGCTCGAAGAAGTCGGCCGTCTCCTTCTCCGCCACCAGCACCCCGGCGTCGTAGGCCGACAGGCCCATCTCGTCCATGAACCGCCGCTTGCGGGCGTCCGGCAGCTCCGGCAGGGTGGCCGCGAGGTCGCTGATGATCCCGTCGTCGAGCACCAGCGGCAGCAGGTCCGGGTCCGGGAAGTAGCGGTAGTCGTGGGCATGCTCCTTCGACCGCATGGACCTGGTCTCGCCGGTCTGAGCATTGAACAGCCGGGTTTCCTGGACCACCTGGCCGCCGTCCTCGTAGACCTCCACCTGGCGCGCCGCCTCGTACTCGATGGCCTGCATCACGAAGCGCACCGAGTTGACGTTCTTGATCTCGGCCCGGGTGCGCAGGCCGGTCTCGCCCGGCCGGCGCACCGAGACGTTGATGTCGCAGCGCATGGAGCCTTCCTCCATGTTGCCGTCGCAGGTCCCGAGATAGCGCAGGATGGTGCGCAGCTTGCGCAGGTAGGCGCCGGCCTCCTCGGGGCTGCGGATGTCGGGCTTGGAGACGATCTCCATCAGCGGCACCCCGGCCCGGTTGAGGTCGACGAGGGTGCGCGAGGGATCCTGGTCGTGCAGCGACTTGCCGGCGTCCTGTTCCATGTGCAGGCGCTCGATGCCCACGTCGCGGGTCGTGCCGTCGGGCAGGTCGAGGGTCACCGTGCCCTGGCCGACGACGGGCGCCTGGTACTGGCTGATCTGGTAGCCGGGCGGCAGGTCGGCGTAGAAATAGTTCTTGCGCTCGAACAGGCTGGTCTTGTTGATCCTGGCGCGCAGGCCGAGCCCGGTGCGCACCGCCTGGGCGACCGCCCGGCGGTTGATCACCGGCAGCATGCCGGGCATCGCGGCGTCGATCAGGGATACGTGGTCGTTGGGCGCGCCGCCGAAGCTGGAGTCGGCGCCGGAGAACAGCTTGGACCGGGTGGTCGCCTGGGCGTGCACTTCCAGGCCGACGACGACTTCCCAGTCGCCGCTGTGGCCCTCGATGAGGTAGGTCATGCGCTCAACCCTCGTGTTCTTAAGGTTCGCCATCCTTCGACAAGCTCGGGATGATGAGATGGACCTTTCCCCTCTTTGAGAACGGTTTCCAAGAGCCAGCACCGACGGGGAGTGCCTTCAGTGGAGAAGGAGGAGAAAGGCCCACGGACAAGGTTACGCCGGTGGGGATCGATTTGGCAAAGCGTGTTTTCCATCCGGGGCTGCCCCGGATAACGCCGATGAGGTGTCGTCATGGGGTTTGTGCGCGAGAGCCGCTTGGGCCGATCGAGGCAGGGTCACCTGACGGAGCATTTCGTTGCCGGGACGACGGCGCGGACGGCGGCGGTGCCGTGCGGCGTGAACCGGACAACGGCGGCCTGTTTCCATCACCGTCTGCGGGAGGTCATCGCCTACGGGATGGAGGCCGAGGCGGACGCCATCTTCGACGGCGAGATCGAGGTGGACGAGCGCTGTTCCGGCGGCCGGCGCAAGGGCAAGCGGGGCCGCGCCACCCTGGGTCCGCCCGATGACGCCTTCCCGCTGGTGTGGTCGGAGAACCGGGTGTCGCTGTCGATCGCGGTCCATTGGACGTCCGACGACGTCCTCGGGCGCAGGGTCCGCACCCTGCCCGACCTGCGCCGAGCCGCCTCGCGAGACGCCAAACGGGTGGATTTTTTAGGACGCCCGATCTAATGTTTCGTGATTGCTTCGCGTTGTCGCGCGCGGTGTCGCCGCGTGTCGCCGGGACGGGCTCCCGTCATCGAAAGGATATTCACCAAACCATGTCGCGGCGCCAGATCTTCCATGCCCTCGGCCTCCACCTGCACCAACCGCGCGGCAACCTCAAATTCCTGTTCGAGACGGCACCGGAGGAAGCCAAGGCCATCGTCCGCTGCTACGACCGGATTTCCCGTCACGTTCAAAAATACGCCAACGTGGCGCATCTCCACCTGACCCTGTCCGGCCCCCTGCTCGACCAGTTGCGCGACCCCGATCTGGTGGCCGCCCTGGCCGACACCGCGTCGCTGCCCGACATCGTGGCCGGGCTCGGCGTTGCGCCGGGGGTGGAGTTCCTCGGCACCGGCCTGGAGCATCCGGCGCTCCCCTTGATCCCGTCCGAGGACTGGGACGAGCAGTTGTCCCTCGAACGCAAGAGGATGCAGGCGGTGCTGGGCCGGGCGCCGAAGGGATTCTGGCCGGCCGAGGGGCAGTTCGCGGTGGAGATGGTGCCGGCCCTGGTGGCCGCCGGGTTCGAGTACGTGGTCCTCAACGCCGGCCGGCTGGCACGGGCCGACGGCACCCCGGCCGACCCCTTCCGGCCCGGCCTCCTGCGCTACCGGGCGGCGTCGGTCCCGGTGGTGCCGCTGGAC